>CALIDR010000015.1 GCA_938022295.1 uncultured Burkholderiaceae bacterium | reverse complement strand
GCCGCCGACCGGCTGCAGCGCGAGGCGCCGGGGACGCTGCGCCAGCTCGTCTACGTCGACGCCGTCGTGCCGCGGCCGGGCGAGAGCTGGAGCAGCACCCACGCCCCCGAGACGGTCGCCGCGCGCGTGGCCGCCGCCGAGGCAGCGGGCGGCGTGGGCATGCCGGCGCCCGACCCGGCGGCGTTCGGCCTCGAAGGTGCCGACCGCGACTGGCTGCTGCGGCGCCAGACGCCGCACCCGCTCGCGGTGTACCGCGAGCCGCTGGCGTTCGACGCCGCCGGCGTCGCCGCGCTGCCGCGCGCCTTCGTCGACTGCACCCAGCCGGCGCTGGCGACGATCGCCGCCTCGCGCGAACGCGTGCGCCGCGAACCCAGCTGGCGCGTCGTCGAACTCGCCACCGGCCACGACCCGATGGTGAGCCTGCCGGGGCCGTTCGTCGCCGCGCTGCGGTCGCTGATCGACGGCTGAACCCCCGCATCCGCGGGGGCACGGCGCCCCGGCCCGCCGTTGACACGGCGCCGTCACCGACGGCTGGTCACATCCGAAGTGGCTTCCGCCCCGGCGTGGCGGCGGAGATGTCGTGCCTCGAATGAACCGCCGGAGGGTGCTTTGGCCGCGATCTCTTTCCTCGGAACCTACGTCCAGAACTTCGACAGCCTGGCGACGACGGGCACCGCGAACCCGTGGAGCAACGGCGAAACGCTCGCGGGCTGGTATCTGTTCCGCCAGCCCGCCCCGGGCGCGGCGATCACGACGTACGACGCCGGCAGCGGCACGAGCACGACCGGGGCGTTCTACAGCTTCGGCGCCGCGGGAAGCAGCGAACGCGCACTCGGCGGGCTCGGCTCGGGCGGTGCCTATTGGGGCAGCCCCGCGAGCGGCGCCGTCGCCGGCTGGATCGCGCTGGCCGCGACCAACGCCACCGGCGCCGACATCGGGTCGCTGACGCTCTCGTTCGATGGCGAGCAGTGGCGCAACGGCGGCAATACGACGGCGCAGACGATGGTGTTCGAGTACGGCTTCGGCGCGACGTTCGCCGCCGTCACCGCGTGGACGGCGCCGGGCGGCAGCTTCGACTGGACCTCGCCGGTGGCTACCGCGACGGCCGCCGCGGTCGACGGCAACGGCGCCGGGCTGGTGGCCGGCCGCGGCGGCACGCTGACCACCCTGGACTGGAACCCCGGCGAGACGCTGTGGCTGCGCTGGGTCGAGGTCAACGACGCCGGCAACGACCACGGCCTCGCGATCGACAACGTCTCGCTCGTCGCGGCCGCGCCCGGGCGCATCGAGATCACCGAGTTCATGTACCAGGGCGCCGGTGGCGAGTTCGTCGAGTTCACCAATGTCGGCGGCAGCGCGGTCGACATGACCGGCTGGAGCTTCGACGACGACTCGCGCACGCCCGGCTCGCAGAGCCTGAGCGCGTTCGGCGTCGTCCAACCCGGCGAGTCGGTGATCCTGACCGAGGCGACCGACGTCGCCGCGTTCCGCGCCGCGTGGAGCCTGCCGGCCACCGTCAAGGTGATCGGCGGCCTGACGAACAACCTCGGCCGCAACGACGAGATCAACCTCTACGACGCGGCGAACAATCTCGTCGACCGGCTGACCTACGGCGACCAGACCTTCCCCGGCACGATCCGCACGCAGGGCGCGAGCGGCTGGGCACCGTTGGACAGGCTCGGCCCGCAGGCGATCACGACCGACTGGCGGCTGTCCACCGTCGACGACGCGCAGAACGGCCGCGCGTCGAGCGGTGGCGACATCGCCAGCCCGGGCCACTACAACACCGGCGCGCCGGCAGTGCTGATCGTCGAGTCGCGCGGCACGACGCAACTCGTCGAGGGCGGCGCCACCGACACCTACACCGTCGCGCTGCGCAGCGCGCCGAACGCCGACGTCACGATCACGATCGACGGCGGCAGCCAGGTCGCCATCGGCGGCCCGACGACGCTGACGTTCACGCCAGCCAACTGGAGCGTCGCGCAGACGGTCACCGTCACCGCGATCGACGACACCGCGGTCGAGGGCACGCACACCGGCGCGGTCACGCACACGGTGGCAAGCGGCGACCCCGCCTACAACGGCATCGCGGTGCGCGCCGTCGTCGCTTCGATCGACGACAACGACGTGATCGCGCTGCCCGAGGTCGGCCTGGTGCTGAGCACCGCAACGGCCTTCGAGGCGCAGGCGACCACCGTCACCGTCACCGCGGTGGCGAGCGCCCCGGTGGCGACGAACCAGACGGTGACGCTCGCCGTCGGCGGCGCCGGCATCACGGCGGGCGACTTCTACCTCACCGGCACCGTGATCGCGATCCCCGCCGGGCAGACGAGCGGCAGCGTGAAGCTGATCGTCGCCGACGACGCGCTCGCCGAGGGCACCGAGGTCGCCACGCTGAGCCTGGCCGGCCCGTCGTCGGGCATCGTGCTCGGCGCCGGCGCCAGCAAAACGCTCACGATCGTCAATAACGACCGCAGTTTCCTCACCCAGCTCGACACTGCCACCAGCCTGACCGCCTCCGAGATCCCGGCGTTCGACCCCGGCAGCGGCCGCCTGTACGTCGTCGCGGCGAGCACGGTCAACGTCTACCAGATGGCGGCCACGGGCCAGCTGACGCCGCTGCCGAACCTCGCCCCCGGCTTCACGCCGCTGGCCGGCACGACGGCGGCGCCGAACAGCGTCGCGATCGCCAACGGCCTCGTCGCCGTCGCCTACGGGATCCGCGACGACGCCACCGGCGCGAACGTGCCGGGGCGGGTCGGCTTCTTCGACGCCGCCACCGGCACGTTCCTCGGCGCGGTCGAAGTCGGCCACCTGCCCGACATGCTGACGTTCACGCCCGACGGCATGAAGGTGCTGGTGGCCAACGAAGGCGAACCCAACAGCTACGGCCGCCCCGAGTCGTTCGACCCCGAGGGCTCCATCAGCATCATCGACCTCGCGGGCGGCGTGGCCGCGGCAACGGTGCGCACCGCCGACTTCAAGGCCTTCGACGGCCAGATCGACGCGCTGAAGGCCGCCGGCGTGCGCATCTTCGGCCCCGGCGCGACGGTAGCGCAGGACCTCGAGCCCGAGTACATCGCCGTCACCCCGGACGGCCGCACGGCCGTCGTCACGCTGCAAGAGAACAACGCGCTCGCGTTCGTCGACATCGCCAGCGCCACCGTCACCGCGATCGTGCCGCTCGGCCTGAAGAACCACGCGCTGCCCGGCCACGGGCTCGACGCCAGCGACCGCGACGGCGCCGTCAACGTCGCCAACTGGCCGGTCTTCGGCATGTACCAGCCCGACGCGATCGCCAGCTACACCGTCGGCGGCCGCACCTACTTCGTGACCGCCAACGAGGGCGACGCGCGCGACTACACGGGCTTCTCGGAGGAGATCCGCGTTGGCGCCAACGGCTACGCGCTCGACCCCGGTGCGTTCCCGAACGCGGCGTTCCTGAAGCAGGCCGCCAACCTCGGCCGGCTGACGGTGACCAACGCCAACGGCGACCTCGACCGCGACGGCGACTTCGACCAGATCCACGTCTTCGGCGCGCGTTCGTTCACGATCTGGGACGAGGCCGGCAGCATCGTCTTCGACAGCGGCGACGCGCTCGAGCAGATCACCGCCGCGCGCACGCCGACGCTGTTCAACTCCGACGGCACCGAGGCCGGCTTCGACACCCGCAGCGACAACAAGGGCCCCGAACCGGAGGCCGTCGTGCTCGGCAAGATCGGCGGCCGCACCTACGCCTTCGTCGGTCTCGAGCGGGTCGGCGACGTGATCGTCTACGACGTCAGCCGCCCCGACCGCCCGGAGTTCGTGCAGTACATCAACACGCCGCAGGACCGCGCCGTCGAAGGGCTCGCGTTCGTCGCCGCGAAGGACAGCCCCACCGGCAAGCCGCTGCTGATCACCGCCGCCGAGGTCAGCAACACGGTGACCGTGTTCGAGATCAATGCGCCGGTGCGCATCCACGACATCCAGGGCCGCGCGCACCTCTCGCCCCACGCCGGCCGGGGCGTGCACGACGTGCAGGGCATCGTCACCGCGAAGGCGACCAACGGCTTCTGGATCCAGGACCCGTTCGCCGACGACGACGCGGCCACTTCGGAAGCCGTGTTCGTCTTCACCGGCACCGGCGCTGCGGGCCGGGCGATCCTCGACGCGCGCAGCGTCGGCGAGGCCGTGCAGGTCAGCGGCACGGTCTCCGAGTTCCGCCCGGGCGGAAACGCGAACAACCTGACGATCACGCAGATCGTCCACAACGCCGCGGTGCAGCCGCTGACGGTGACGTCGTGGCCGATGGGGCAAGGGCTGACGATCGCGGCGACCGTGATCGGCGTCGACCGCGTGCCGCCGACCGAGATCATCAACCTCGAGGCCGCCAACGTCGAGACCGGCGGCGAGTTCGACCCCGTGCGCGACGGCATCGACTTCTGGGAGAGCCTCGAAGGCATGTGGGTCGAGGTCCGCGACCCGGTCGCGACGTCGCCGACGGCCAGGTTCGGCGCCTCGGAGGAGGTCTGGGTGCTCGCCAACGGCGGCGCCGGCGCGACGAGCCTGACCGCGCGCGGCGGCAGCCTCGTCAAGCCGGGCGACTTCAACCCCGAGCGGATCCAGATCGACGACCTGATCAACGCCGACGTGACGCTGCCGCAGGTCGACGTCGGCGCGCGGCTCGCCACGGTGCGCGGCGTGGTCGGCTACGACTTCAGCAACTACGAGGTGCTGGTGCCGGTGGCGCCCGCCGTCGTCGCGCCCTCGCCGCTCGTGAAGGAGGCGACGACGCTCGAGCGCGCCGCCAACACGCTGACGGTGGCCACGTTCAATGTCGAGAACCTCGACCCCACGGACGGCCCGACGCGCTTCGCCGCCCTCGGGCAGGCGATCGTCACGAACCTGAAGTCGCCCGACATCCTCGCGCTGTCGGAGATGCAGGACAACAGCGGCCCGGTCAACGACGGCACCGTCGCCGCCGACGTCACGTTCACGCTGCTGATCGACGCCATCGCCGCCGCCGGCGGGCCGCGCTACACCTACCGCCAGATCGACCCGGTGAACAACGCCGACGGCGGCGAGCCGGGCGGCAACATCCGCGTCGGCTTCCTGTTCGACCCGCAGCGCGTGGGCTTCGTCGAGGGCTCGCTGCAGCGGCTCGTCGACACCGACCTGTCCGACGGTGACGCGTTCGCCAACAGCCGCAAGCCGCTGGCGGGCACGTTCACGTTCAACGGCGAGAACGTCACCGTCGTCGCCAACCACTTCAACTCCAAGGGCCCGGACCAGCCGCTGTTCGGGCCGAACCAGCCGCCGACGCTCTTCAGCGAGGTGCAGCGGCTGCAGCAGGCCGACGTCGTCGCCGACTTCGTCACCGGCCGGCTGGCGGCCGATTCGCGCGCCAAGGTGATCGTCGCCGGCGACCTGAACGACTTCGAGTTCTCGCCGCCGCTGGCGCTGCTGAAGGCGGCCGGGCTGACGGCGCTGATCGAGACGCTGCCGGCCCACGAGCGCTACTCGTACAACTTCCAGGGCAACGCGCAGACGCTCGACCACCTCCTCGCGAGCCCGAACCTGATGCTCAAGTTCAAGGGCTTCGACGTCGTGCACATGAACTCGGAGTTCGCCGACCAGCTCAGCGACCACGACCCCGCGGTGGCGGCGTTCGCGATCTTCCGCCCGCAGGTGCTCGTCGGCACCGCCGGCCGCAACACGCTCACGGGCGGCCCGGGCGACGACACGCTGACGGGGCTGGGCGGGCGCGACACGCTGGTCGGCGGGCCGGGCGCCGACCGCTTCGTCTACACCAGCGTGCTCGACGCCGGCGACCTGATCCCCGACTTCGAGGTCGGCGTCGACAAGCTCGCCGTCGCCCGCCTGCTCGCGAGCGTCGGCTATGCGGGCAGCGACCCCGTCGGCGACGGCTTCTTCGGCACCGTCGCCGGCGCGGGCCGCACGATCGTCACGTTCGACCTCGACGGCGCCGCCGGCCCGGCGGCGCCGCGCGCGCTCGTCGAGCTCGTCGGCGTGCCGCACCCGGTGCCGGTCGAGGCGCTGCTCGACCTCGCGTTCTGAACGCCGCCCCTTCCGATCAGGAGTCCTCCGAGATGCCGCGCTTCCCTTCCCTCGCCGCCGCGCTGCTCGCGCTGTCGGCCCTCGCGCTGCCGGCCACGGCGGCGACCGTGCGCTACGGGTTCGCCGTCGAGACGACCAGCGGACCGCTCGCCGGGCAGACGTTCAATGGGTCGTTCGAGTTCGACGGCGCCGCGTCGGTCAGCGGACCCGGCGGCGAGACGCTGTACGAGCTCACCGCTTTCTCGTTCGACTTCGACGGCACGACGTTTGGCCTCGCCGACCTCGAATACGGCGACGCCGTCTTCGACGGCGCGACGTTCGCCGGCCTCGACGCCGCGGGCCCGGGGTTCGCGTTCCTGCCGGCCATCGGCGGGCTGCCCGCCGCGTTCATCTACGACTTCGGCGACACGCGCGTCGGCGACGGCGACGTGACCTACCGGCAGGCCGTCCCCGAGCCGACGACCGGCGCGCTGCTCGCCGCCGCCGTGCTCGGCTGGGCGACGGCCCGCCGCCGGCGCGCCTGAGCCGCGCGGCGGCGGGCGGCGGTGCGCCTCAGCGGCCGCGCGGTCGCGGCAGGCCGATCACGCTGCCCTCGCGCCGGGCGTCGGCGGCGCCGTACTGCTTGCCGGTCCTGGCGTCGATGAGCACCGCCTGCACCGAGCCGATGTCGGTCAGGTTGACCGTGTAGCCGAGGCCGCGCAGCGCGGTCACGGTGTCGGCCGGGAACCACGGATCGACCGCGATCGTCGGCGCGGCACCGGCCACCGACAGCCGCGGCGCGTCGATCGCCTCCTGCAGCGTCATGCCGTGGTCGACCAGGTTCAGCGTGACGTTGATCACCGAGTTGATGATCGTCGCCCCGCCCGGCGAGCCGTAGGCCAGCAGCGGCTGGCCGTCGGGCGAGAACAGCATCGCCGGCGACATGCTGCTGCGCGGGCGCTTGCCCGGTTCGACGTCGTTGAAGCCGGGCCCGCCGGTGAACGGGTTGGTCGTCGGCGTGGTGTTGAAGTCGGTCAGCTCGTTGTTGAGCAGGAAGCCGAACCGTCGCCGCTGACCGTCGGCACGGGTGTACCCGGCGAACACGCCGACGCCGTAGCCGGACTCGATGGTGTTCGTGTACGACACCACGTTGCCCCACTTGTCGACCACCGAGAAGTGCGTCGTCCCGTTCTCCGTCCCCGGGCCCGGGTCGGCGATCGCGAGCCGGG
>CALIDR010000014.1 GCA_938022295.1 uncultured Burkholderiaceae bacterium | reverse complement strand
GCAGGAACGCCGCGTCGACGCCGGTCAGCGGCTTCATCGCACTGGACTCCCGCGCCGGCGGGGGCGGCGCGTGCCGCGATCGTGCGCCCGCCCGCAGTGTGCCGGCCTGCGCGAGATCAAGGTCCGGTCAGGGCGCGGCCGGCGCGGGCACGATCGGCGCCGCGGGCTCGGGCACGAGCAGCGAACCGTCGCGCAGCCCGCGCAGGGTGGCCAGCAGCAGCGCGACGATCACCAGCGAGGTCAGCGCCAGCATCACGAGGCCGAACAGCGCCAGCGCCCCGCCCGGTGCGGCCAGGCGCAGCGTCAGCGCCGTGAACGCGGCGAGCGGGAACGACAGCGCCCAGTGCGGCAGTGCGAACGGCTGCGCCGCGATGCGCCGCGCGAGCGTGCCCACCCACAGCAGCGCGAACAGCGCCATGCCCCACAGTACCCACGCCACCGCCAGCGGCGCGCCGAGCTGCAGCAGCGCCAGTGCCGCCACCGCCGGCGGCGCGACCGGGATGAACAGGGTGGGCAGCAGCCGCTCCGGCAGCATGCCCTGCAGTGCGAAGCGCACCAGCAGCAGCACGAGCACGACGGGCCAGAACAGCAGGCCGACGCCGAACTGCGCCGCGGCCCACTCGGCGTGGCCGAGCGGCACGCCGGCCAGCGGCGCCAGCACGTTGCCGACGATCGGGATGAACAGCGCCGGCGTCACGGCCGCCCAGACGAGCCCGGCGGGCTGGCCGGCCTTCGGGTTGGCCGGCGCGTTGCCGCGCCACCAGCGGCCGAGCACCCACACCGTGACCGCGAGCTGGCTCAGGCTGCCGGCCCACCACAGCGCGTGGGCCCAGCGGCTCGGGCCGAACAGCGCGACGCCGACGGTGGCCAGCAGCAGGACGGAGATCGGCAGCGTGGCGACGAACGCGTGGCGCACCGGGTGCAGCCGGTCTTCGCGCCAGGCGTCGGCGTGGTGCAGGCCGCGCAGGACGGTGGCCACCGCGAGCAGCGCGAACACGAGCGCCGCCGCACCGCCGGCGACGAGCGCGACCCCGGCGGCCATCTCGCCCATCACCGGCTGCGCGCGGTGCCACGCCAGCGCCAGGCCGGCGAGCCCCATCACGATGGCGTACCAGCCGGGGTAGAAGTGCTTCAGCGCCGCGAACCGGCTCGCCGCGGCCGGCAGTGGCAGCGACGACCCGTCAGGCACGGCTGCCGCCCCGCAGCAGCGCGCCCAGCGGCCAGACGAACGCCGCCACGACGGCGCCGACCGCGGCGCCGATGCCCACCACGTTGGCCCAGTCGACCCAGTACGACAGCTCGCCGAGCGACGACTTCGTCAGCGTCGGCACCGCGAGCACCGCCACCACCGCGCCGACGACGGCCGCGAGCAGCGCCGGCTTCAGCGCCGCGCCCCAGCCGCGGCCCTTGGCCAGCGCGAGCCCCGTCAGCACGACCCACGCCAGCACGGCGGCCAGCACCAGCGGCCACGCACCGAGCATCAGCTCCCACAGGATGTTCAGCGTCAACCAGATCTCGTACATCGCGCGCTCCTCGTGCGGTCAGACGCGGCCCTTGAGCACCGCGACGTAGGCGGGCTTGAGCATGCTGTATTTCATCAGCCACGCCATGTAGCTTTCCTGCAGCGGCTCGATCATCGGCAGCGACGGCGTGAGCCTGCCCTCGTAGTCGAACTCGATCAGCATCGCCGAGCCCTCGCGCACGATCAGCGGGCACGAGGTGTAGCCGTCGAACTCGTCGTCGGGCTCGCGGCCGGCGATCACCTCGACCAGGTTGTGGACGACGATCGGCGCGCTCTTCTTGACCGTGGCGGCCGTCTTGCCGCGCGGCGTGCCGTTGATGTCGCCGATGCCGAACACGTTCGGGTAGCGCGGGTGGCGCAGCGTGACCTTGTCGACCTCGAGCCAGCCGCCCGGGGCCATCGGCCCTTCCTGCCACGCCAGCTTGCTGTGCTTGACGGCGTCGGTCGCGCGCATCGGCGGCACGACGTGCAGGAAGTCGTAGCCGACCTCGGTCTTCTCGCCCTCGGGGCTCGCGAACGTCGCCTTGCGCGCGCCGATGTCGACCGCTACCAGCTTCTGCAGGTGGTGGCGCTCGACGCCGATCGCGTCCCAGCGCTTGAGCACGGCGTCGTTGACGACCTTGACGCCGAACACGGTGTCGGTCGGCAGCCCGGTGAAGAAGTCGACCTGCGACTTGCCGAGCGTGCCGGCCTGGCGCAGCCGGTCGGCGACCATGAACGTCATCTTCAGCGGCGCGCCGGCGCACTTCAGCGGCCCGGCCGGCAGCGTCATCACGGCGTGGCCCCCCTGCCGGCGGAACGCGTCCATCGCGCGCCACGTGGCCTGCGCGGCCTGCGGGCTCGCGTAGACGCTGCCCAGCCCGTTCGTCCCGATCGCGGCGACGTCCATGCCCTCGATCTGCGCGTAGTCCAGGTGCAGCCCGGTGGCGACGACGAGGTAGTCGTAGCCGATGCGCCGCCCGCCCGTCGTCACGACGGCGTTGGCGTCGGGGTCGAACTCGGCCACCATCTCCTGCACCCATTCGGCGCCGGCGGGCAGGTAGTCGGCATTGCGGTCGCGGATCTTCTCGATCGGCCACACGCCGGTGGCCACCAGCGTGTAGCCGGGCTGGTAGTTGTGTTCCTGCTTCGCGTCGACGATGGTGATCTTCGCGCCGTCGAGCTGACGCGCGAGCCGGTTGGCCACCGCGATGCCGCCCAGCCCGCTGCCGGCGATCACGATGTGCGCGTTCGTCTTCGTCGTCCGCGCGCGGGCGTCCGGCGCGGCGGCGACGGTGCCACCGGCGGCCAGCGCCGCGGCACCGAGCCCTTGCAGCCAGCGGCGCCGCGCGGCGTCGACCGCCGGCGGCGGGAGGGAGGATCGATCGGCCATCGTCTTGTCTCCGGTTTCGGGGTTTCGCTGCACGGTGAGGTACGAGCCGGATCATATACCCCATGGGGTACTTGAGGCCGAGTAACCGAAACCCCGTGTCGGCGATTGGCGCCGCCGGCGCCCCGTTTGCGCCCGGCCGAGCATTGCTGCATGATTGAGTGCTCATGCACGGCCAGCGTCCGCGCGCCGGCCACCCGACCGAGGATCCGACGATGCACGGCCTGCGCCAACTCGACCCCGCCTCCGCGCTCGACCACCTGCAAGCCGGCGCGCTGCTGATCGACGTGCGCGAGCGCGGCGAAGTGCAGCGCCTGGGTTTCGACGCCGTCAACGTCGTCAACGTGCCGCTGTCGGAGTTCGAGCGCCGCCACCGCGAGCTGCCGCGCGACCGCGAGCTGATCCTCGCCTGCGCCAGCGGCGGACGCAGCTTCCAGGCCATGCAGTACCTGATCCACCACGGCCACACGCGGGTCGCGAACCTGCAGGGCGGCATCGGCATGTGGCGCGCCCACGGGCTGCCGGTGACGGCGGGCTGATCGCCGCCGCGCCTCGGGGCCGGCTCAGCGCCGGGCGAGCACGATCGCGAGTTCTGCCCAGCCGCGCGGGTGCGGCACCGCGGGATACGGCGGCATCGGCCAGTCCCACGCCGCGGCCGGCGCCAGTGCGCGCACGGCGTGGATGTCCATGTGGTAAGGCGGCCCCTCGATGCGGCCGTGTGCTGCCGCCTCGCGCCGGCACTGCATCGCCAGCAGCAGCAGGCGCCCGCCCGGGCGCACCCAGCGCTGAAGCTGCGCGGCGTAGCCCACCCAGTGGTCCGGGTGCAGCGCGCACCAGCAGGTCTGCTCGTAGACGGCGTCGAACGGCTGCGCCGGCTGCCAGCGCAGCGCGTCGCCCTCGACGAGCACCGCGGTGCGGCCGGCCGCGGCAAGGCGCGACCGCGTGAGCCCGAGCGCCGCCGGGGCGAGGTCCAGCGCCGTCACGTGGCAGCCGGCCTGCGCCAGCGCGAGCACGTCGTGGCCGCTGCCGCAGCCGGGCACGAGCACGCGCTGCCCGGCCGCGAGCACGCCGGCGGCCAGCCAGGCGGCGATCTGCGGGCCGGGCGCGCCGCGGTCCCACGGCGTGTCGCCGCGCTCGAAGCGCTGCTGCCAGAAGTCGACGCCCGGGCCACTCATGCCGGCATTGTCGCGGCCGCCGCGGCGGCCGTCACGCCGCTGCCACGAACGGCGACGAGACTGGCGACATGGGAAATCCTGCCCCGGACCGCTGGCGCCCCGAGCGCCTGCGCGCGCTGATCGCCGCCTTGCTGCCGCTGCGCGGGGCGATGCTGGCCGACGAAGCGGCGCTCGCGCCGCGGCTGGCGCGCATCGACCCGGCGCGGGTGGACAGCGCGCGCAACCTGGTCCACTACCTGGCGCTGCGCCGCTTCGACCTGCGCGACCTGCAGGACGAGCTGTCGCGCCTCGGGCTGTCGTCGCTGGGACGCGCCGAGGCCCACGTGCTGGCCAACCTCGAGCGCGTGCTCGTCGTGCTGCACCGCCTGTGCGGCGACGACTTCGCGCCGACGACGCCGGCGCTGGGCATCCGCCACGGCCGCGAGCGGCTGGCCCGGCACGCGGCGGCGCTGTTCGGCCCGCCGCCGCCCGGGCGCGACGTGCGCATCATGGTCACGCTGCCCGACGAGGCGGCGCACGACGCCGCGCTGGTGGCCGCGCTGGTGGCCGCCGGCATGGACGTCGCGCGCATCAACGGCGCCCACGGCGAGCCGCGCGACTGGCTCGCGATGGCCGACCACGTGCGCACCGCGGCCGCCGGGGCCGGACGGCCGGTGCGTCTGTCGTTCGACCTCGCCGGGCCGAAGCTGCGCACCGGGGCGCTGCCGCCGGGGCCGTCGGTGCTGAAGCTGCGGCCGCGGCGCGACCGCCTCGGCCACGTGCTGGCGCCGGCGCGCGTGGCGCTCGTGCCGGACACCGCGCCGCCGCCGGCGGCCGATGCGGCGGCGGCCGAGCCGCCGCGCGTGGCCGTCGACGCCGACTGGTGGCACGCGCTGCGCGAAGGCGACGCGGTCGACCTCGTCGACGCGCGCGGCGCCGAGCGCCGCTGGCACGTCGTGGCGAGGGACGACGCCGCCGCTCTTGCCGAGTGCACGCACACGACGTACCTCGCCCCCGGCGTGCGGCTGCTGCACGTCGACCGCACCGGCGGCGTGCGCACGACGGGCCTCGGCCCGCTGCCGCAGCTGCCCGGCGCGCTGGCGCTGAACGCCGGCGACCTGCTGCGCGTGCGCGACGAGGCGCAGGCCCTGCCTGCGCTCGCCTCCGGCGAGCCGCTGACGATCGGCTGCACGCTGCCCGAGGTCTTCGCCCAGGTGCGCGCCGGCGAGCGCGTGTGGTTCGACGACGGCCGCATCGGCGGCGTGATCGAGCGCGCCAGCGCCGACGGCTTCGACGTGCGCGTCACCCGCGTGCGCGACGGCGGCGCGCTGCTGCGCGCCGACAAGGGCATCAACCTGCCCGACAGTCGCCTGCAGCTGCCCGCGCTGACGGCCAAGGACCGGCGCGACCTCGACACCGCGCTGCGCTTCGCCGACATGGTCGCGCTGTCGTTCGCGCAGAGCGCCGACGACGTCGACGCGCTGCACGCCGCGCTCGCGGAACGCGGCGCCGGGAGCCGCCCCGTCGTGCTGAAGATCGAGACCCGGCGCGGCTTCGAGCAGCTGCCCGAGATGCTGCTCGCCGCGATGGCGCAGCCCGCCGCCGGCGTGATGATCGCGCGCGGCGACCTCGCCGTCGAATGCGGCTGGGAGCGCCTCGCCGAAGTGCAGGAGGAGATCCTGTGGGCCGCCGAGGCGGCGCACCTGCCCGTCGTCTGGGCCACCCAGGTCCTCGAGAGCCTCGCCAAGGGCGGGCAGCCGTCGCGCGCCGAGATCACCGACGCCGCGATGGGCGTGCGCGCCGAATGCGTGATGCTCAACAAGGGCCCGCACATCGTCGAGGCGATCGCCGCGCTCGACGACATCCTGCGCCGGATGCAGGCGCACCAGACGAAGAAGCGCAGTTTGATGCGCGCGCTGCACTCGTGGTCGGCCGACGTGCTGGCCGACGACGCTTGAACCGTCTCTGTGTTCGATCCGCCGACGGCAAGCGGCTGATTCCGGCCCGTTGCGGGCCTTCGTGAAGGTCGGGTCTTCTGACGACTTGCAGCGGTCGCGGCATCGCGCCAGGCGGCACCCGGTGCGGGCTCACCCTGTGGCGGCCGGCCCTGCGGGCCGACTGCGCTGCGCTGCTCGGCCCGGGGTCGCGCGGCAGAACTCGCTACGCTCCCTGCGGTCGCTGCGCTCGGACAACCGCCGCGA
>CALIDR010000013.1 GCA_938022295.1 uncultured Burkholderiaceae bacterium | reverse complement strand
GCCTGCTGCGGTGACGCCCTGGCGCGACCTGACCGAGGCGCAGCGGCGCGACCTGCCCGCGCTCGCGTTCGGCGGCACCGTCTACTCGGACCAGCGTTCGGCGCGCATGCTCGTGCTCAACGGCCGCGTGTTCCGCGAAGGCGAGACGATCGTGCCCGACCTCGTGCTCGAGGAGATCGGCCCGCGCAGCGCCGTGCTGCGCTGGCGCGGCGAGCGCTTCAGCCTGCCGTAGGCGAGGGCGCGGCGCCGGCCGGCGCGGCGCGCAGCGCCTTCGGTGCCGAGTCGCACCAGCGGGCGACGGCGCAGCGCTCGCAATGCGGCCGGCGGGCCTTGCACACGTAGCGCCCGAGCAGGATCAGCCAGTGGTGGGCGTCGTGGCGGTACGCCGGCGGCACGCGCTCCATCAGCTTGCGCTCGACCTCCAGCGGCGTGCGCCCGGGCGCCAGCCCGGTGCGGTTGGCGACGCGGAAGATGTGGGTGTCGACGGCGATCGTCGGCTCGCCGAAGGCGACGTTGAGCACGACGTTGGCGGTCTTGCGCCCGACGCCCGGCAGCGCCTCGAGCGCCTCGCGCGACCGCGGCACCTGGCCGCCGTGGCGCTCGACGAGGATGCGGCAGGTCTCGACGAGGTGCTTGGCCTTGTTGCGGTACAGGCCGATCGTCTTGATGCGCTCGGCCACGCCGTCGACGCCCAGGGCGAGCATCTTGGCCGGCGTGTTGGCCACCGCGAACAGCCGCCGCGTGGCCTTGTTGACGCCGACGTCGGTCGCCTGCGCCGACAGCAGCACGGCGGCCAGCAGCTCGAACG
Organism: uncultured Burkholderiaceae bacterium; assembly: GCA_938022295.1. Lineage (GTDB taxonomy): Bacteria > Pseudomonadota > Gammaproteobacteria > Burkholderiales > Burkholderiaceae_C > Calidifontimicrobium. Next base: position 4,263 of record CALIDR010000013.1, on the reverse strand, counting down.
GGTTCGTGAACTCGAGCTCGGTCGTGGGCCGCGGGTTCGCCGCCTTCAGCGTGGCGAAGAAGGGTTCGATGTGCTCGCGCTTCACGGCGTCTCCTGGCGCCGCGCGCGGGCGCGGGCGAGCGCGGCCTCGACGACGGCGCGCTTCCTTTCCAGCGCTTCGGGGTCGGCGAGCGTGCTGTGCTGCGCGAGGTCGGCGAGCTTGGCCTGCGCCTTCGCGGCCAGCCGCTCGTCGTTCTCGCGCTTGTCACGCTCGACGCGGAAGCGGTGGAACGCGTAGCGCTCGCGCGCCCGTTGCGCCTGGTCGGCGCTCCAGGCGTCCCAGCCGGTGCGCGTGCCGGTGACCGGCAGCATCGCGATGCAGTCGACCGGGCACGCCGGCACGCACAGCTCGCAGCCGGTGCAGTCGTCCTCGATCACGGTGTGCATGCGCTTGCTGGCGCCGGCGATGCAGTCCACCGGGCAGGCCTTGATGCACAGCGTGCAGCCGATGCACCAGGCCTCGTCGATCACCGCCACCGCGCGCGGGCCCTCGACGCCGTGGGCCGGGTTCAGCGGCAGCACCGGCGCGCCGGTGACGGCGGCCAGCCGCCGGATGCCTTCGGCGCCGCCGGGCGGGCACTGGTTGATCGGCGCCTGGCCGGCGGCGATCGCCTCGGCGTAGTGGCGGCAGTCGGGGTAGCCGCAGCGCGTGCACTGCGTCTGCGGCAGCACGGCGTCGATGGCGTCGGCCAGCGTGGCCGGTCGGGCCGGCGGCGGTTCCAGGGGCGGCACCGGCCGATTATCGGCCGCGCCTGCGGCCGCCCGTCAGCCGCGGCGGCGGGGCTTGGGGGTCTTCGCCGGCCCCACGGACTTGCCGCGACGGGCAGAGGGCTTCGCGTCGGCCTTCGCGGTCGCGGTGGGGCGCGCCTTGCCGGCGGCTTTCGCCGTCGCCTTGCCGCCGGCCACGGGGCGCACGCGGCGGCGTGCGCGCGGCGCCGTGCCCGGCGGCACGTGCGGCGCCCCGGGCACCTCGACCATCTTCAGCGGCCGCGGGACGTCGCCCGGGTGCGTCTGGTCGAAGGTGGCGATGAAGTCGCGCACGCGGGGATAGACCCGCTCGCGCCAGCGCCGGCCGGAGAAGATGCCGTAGTGGCCGGCACCCTCCACGTCGTAGTGGAACTGGTGCTCGACGGCGACGCCGGTGCACAGCGCGTGCGCGGCCTTGGTCTGGCCGGCGCCGGAGATGTCGTCGAGCTCGCCCTCCACCGTCAGCAGCGCGGTGGCGGTGATGTCCTGCGGCCGCACGAGTTCGCCGCGCACGCGCCAGGTGCCGTTGACGAGCGCGAAGTCCTGGAACACGGTCTTGATCGTGTCGAGGTAGTACTCGGCCGGCATGTCGAGCACCGCGTTGTACTCGTCGTAGAACTGGCGGTGCGCCTCGGCGCTGTCGCCGTCGCCGCGGATCAGGTCGAGGAAGTAGTCGTAGTGCGACGACAGGTGGCGGTCCGGGTTCATCGCGACGAACCCCGTGTGCTGCAGGAAGCCGGGGTAGACGGCGCGCCCGGCGCCCGGGTAGTTCGGCGGCACGCGGTAGATCACGTTGTTCTCGAACCAGGCGTGGCTCTTGTTCAGCGCCAGGTTGTTGACCGCGGTGGGCGACCTGCGGGCGTCGATCGGCCCGCCCATCATCGTCATCGTCAGCGGGGTGAACTCGCCGCGGCTGGCCATCAGCGACACCGCCGCGAGCACCGGCACGGTGGGCTGGCACACCGACATCACGTGCACGCGCGGCCCGATGTGGCGCAGGAACTGCTGCACGTAGTCGACGTAGTCGTCGAGGTGGAACGGCCCCTCCTCGAGCGGCACCATGCGCGCGTCGGTCCAGTCGGTGATGTAGACCTTGTGGTCCTGCAGCAGGCTGCGCACGGTGTCGCGCAGCAGCGTCGAGTGGTGGCCCGACAGCGGCGCCACGACGAGCACGGTGGGCTGCGTCTTCATCCGCGCCAGCGCGTCGTGGTCGTCGGTGAAGCGCTTGAAGCGCAGCAGGCGGCAGAACGGCTTGCGCATCGCCACCTGCTCCTGCACCGCGACGTCGACGCCGCCCACGCGCACCGTCGTGATGCCGAACTCGGGCTTCTCGTAGTCCTTGGCGAGCCGGTGCAGGAGGTCGAAGCCGGCGGCGATGCGCTGCGCCATCGGCGTGTGCGCGAACGGCGACAGCGGGTGGTTGTAGAGCTTGGCCGAGGCGCTCGCGAACTCGGAGAACGGCGCCATCAGCGCGCGCTGGGTTTCGTAGAGTTGATAAAGCATCGGGGCTCTCGGCGTCGGCACTGCCCGCGGCGTGGCGTCGGGTCGTGGAGCCGGCCCGGATGGCCGCCACCCGCATTTGTGCAGTGCAGCAATTATCGTCCAGAAACGATGCTGCCGCGCGCGGCGAGCGCCCGAAAGCGAGAAAACACGGGGGCCGGCGCCACAGTCGCGCCGATACCGCGCCGGGTGTCGCCTCGGCGACACCCGCCGGGCGTCAGCCGCGCATGACCTGCGCGATCGCCGCCGCCACCGCGTCGAGGTTGTGCGCGTTGAGCGCGGCCACGCAGATACGCCCCGAGTCGACGCCGTAGATGCCGAACTCGCTGCGCAGGCGCTGCATCTGCGCCGCGCTCATGCCCGAGTAGCTGAACATGCCCTTCTGGCGCGTGATGTACGAGAGGTCGCCGGGCACCCCGGCGGCCTCGAGCCTGGCCTTCAGCGCCTCGCGCATCGCCTTGATGCGCTGGCGCATGCCGGCGAGCTCCTGCTCCCACTGCGCGCGCAGCTCGGGCGTCGTCAGCACGGTGGCCACCACCTGCGCGCCGTGCGTCGGCGGGTTGCTGTAGTTGGTGCGGATCACGATCTTGAGCTGGCTCAGCACGCGCGCGGCCTCGTCCTTGTCTTCGCAGACGACGCTCAGTGCCCCGACGCGCTCGCCGTACAGCGAGAAGCTCTTCGAGAACGACGTCGCGACGAAGAAGTCGACCCCGCTGGCGAGGAATCGCCGCACCGCGGCGCCGTCCTCGGCGATGCCGTCGCCGAAGCCCTGGTACGCCATGTCGAGGAACGCGACGAGCCCGCGCGCCTTGACCGCCTCGACGACCTGGTCCCACTGCGCGGGCGCGAGGTCGGCGCCGGTCGGGTTGTGGCAGCACGCGTGCAGCACGACGACGGTGCCGGCCGGTGCCGCCTTCAGCGCCGCGAGCATCGCGGGGAAGTTCACCCCGCGCGTCGCGGCGTCGTAGTACGGGTAGGTTTCGACGACGAACCCGGCGTTGGCGAACAGGGCGCGGTGGTTCTCCCAGCTCGGGTCGCTGATCAGCACCTTCGCGTTCGGGTTCAGCTTCTTCAGGAAGTCGGCGCCGACCTTCAGGCCGCCGGTGCCGCCGAGCGCCTGCACGGTGGCCACGCGCCCCGAAGTGACCGCTTCGCTGTCGGCGCCGAACACCAGCGCCTGCACCGCCTTGTCGTAGGCGGCGATGCCGTCGATCGGCAGGTAGCCGCGCGGCTTGGGCGCCGCCATCAGCTGCTTCTCGGCGGCCTGCACGCAGGCCAGCAGCGGCAGCTTGCCGTTCTCGTCGGTGTAGACGCCCACGCCGAGGTTGACCTTGTGCGGCCGCGGGTCGGCGGCGAACTGCTCGTTCAGGCCCAGGATCGGGTCGCGCGGGGCCAATTCGACGGCGGCAAACAAGGACATGGCGGTTCCTGGCGGGGTGTCGGGTGGGGGCGGCAGCGCACGGGCGGCGGCTGCGTTAGGCTGTTGGGTTCGGCAGCGCTTGTCGCCTCGCCCGAGTGCCCCATTTTAGTGAGTCGCCTCAGGGATACCCCGATGTCCGAACCGACCGTGATCGAAGCCCCGGCGAGCGACGCGCCGGCGGGCGAGTTCGTCTCGTTCCCGGGCTCGCCGTTCCAGCTGTTCCAGCCGTACCCGCCGGCCGGCGACCAGCCCGCCGCGATCGCGCAGCTCGTCGAAGGCGTGCGCGACGGCCTGTCGTACCAGACGCTGCTCGGCGTCACCGGCAGCGGCAAGACGTTCACGATGGCCGGCGTGATCGCGCGCCTGGGGCGCCCGGCGATCGTGTTCGCGCCGAACAAGACGCTCGCTGCGCAGCTGTACAGCGAGTTCCGCGAGTTCTTCCCGAAGAACGCGGTCGAGTACTTCGTCAGCTACTACGACTACTACCAGCCCGAGGCCTACGTGCCGCAGCGCGACCTGTTCATCGAGAAGGACAGCTCGATCAACGAGCACATCGA
>CALIDR010000012.1 GCA_938022295.1 uncultured Burkholderiaceae bacterium | reverse complement strand
GCTGCCGAGCACCGCGGCGCCGCCGCCCTCGTAGCGGTAGGTGTGCGCCAGCTGGCCGACGAGGTACTCGTCGCCGCGCTCGCAGTGCGCCATCAGCGCGCACAGGTTGCTCTGCGTGCCCGAGGGCATCAGCAGCGCGTCCTCCATGCCGGTGAGCGCGGCCATGCGCGCCTGCAGCGCGTTGACGGTCGGGTCGTCGCCGAACACGTCGTCGCCGACCTCGGCGGCGGCCATCGCGGCGCGCATCGCCGGCGTCGGCCGCGTCACCGTGTCGCTGCGCAGGTCGACGGTCTTCACGGGGCTCACAGCGTCGCCGGTTCGCGGCTCATGCGCAGGAAGTTGCGCAGCAGCGCGTGGCCGTGCTCGGTCAGGATCGACTCGGGGTGGAACTGCACGCCCTCGAGCGGCGTCGTGCTGCCGGCGAGTTCGCGGTGGCGTACGCCCATGATCTCGTCGTCCTCCGACGTCGCGGTGATCGCGAGCGACTCGGGCAGCGTCGCGCGCTCGATCACGAGCGAGTGGTAGCGGATCACCGTGAACGGGTTCGGCAGGCCGTCGAAGAGGCCCTGGCCGTCGTGCGTCACGAGGCTCGTCTTGCCGTGCATCTGCGTCTCCGCGCGCACGATCCGGCCGCCGAGCGCGGCGCCGATCGCCTGGTGGCCGAGGCACACGCCGAGGATCGCGATGCGGCCCACGAAGGTGCGGATCGCCTCGACGCAGATGCCGGCCTCGGCCGGCGAGCGCGGGCCGGGCGACAGCACGAGCTGGTCGGGGTTCAGCTCGGCGATGCCCTCGAGCGTGATCTCGTCGTTGCGGACCACGCGCACCTCCTCGCCCAGCTCGCCGAAGTACTGCACGAGGTTGTAGGTGAACGAGTCGTAGTTGTCGATCATCAGCAGCATGATCAGAACCCCTCCTCGACGAGTTCGGCGGCGCGCAGCACCGCGCGCGCTTTGGCCTCGGTCTCCTTCCACTCGAGCTCGGGCACCGAGTCGGCGACGATGCCCGCGCCGGCCTGCACGTACAGCACCTGGTCCTTGACGACGCCGGTGCGGATCGCGATCGCGACGTCCATGTCGCCGGCGAAGCTGAGGTACCCCACCGCGCCGCCGTAGATGCCGCGCTCGACCGGCTCGAGCTCGTCGATGATCTCCATCGCGCGGATCTTCGGCGCGCCGCTGAGCGTGCCGGCCGGGAAGCTCGCCTTCAGCACGTCGAGCGCCGTCAGGCCCGGCTTCAGCCGCCCCTCGACGTTGCTGACGATGTGCATCACGTGCGAGTAGCGCTCGACGCCGAACGCCTCCGTGACCCTCACGCTGCCGACCTCGGCGATGCGGCCGATGTCGTTGCGCGCGAGGTCGATCAGCATCACGTGCTCGGCGCGCTCCTTCGGGTCGGCGAGCAGTTCGGCCTCGTTGGCCTTGTCCTGCTCGGGCGTCGCGCCGCGCGGCCGGGTGCCGGCGATCGGGCGGATCGTCACCGTGTGGTGGCCCTCGGCGTCGGCCTCGTCGCGCACCAGGATCTCGGGGCTCGCGCCGACGATCTGGAAGCCGCCCATGTCGTAGTAGTACATGTAGGGGCTCGGGTTCAGCGAGCGCAGCGCGCGGTACAGCGACAGCGGGCTCTCGGTGTAGCGCTTCTTCAGCCGCTGGCCGAGCACGACCTGCATGCAGTCGCCGGCGGCGATGTATTCCTTCGCGCGCTCGACGGCGCGCACGAAGTCGTCCTTCGCGAACTCGCGCTCGACCGCGTACGACGGCCCGCGCCGCACCTGCGGTGCGGTCACCGAGAAGCGCAGCCGGTCGATCAGCTCGCCCAGGCGCTTCTTGCCGTGGAAGTACGCCTCCGGCTGCCGCGGGTCGGCCCAGACGATCAGGTACAGCCGCCCCGACAGGTTGTCGATGACGGCGAGTTCCTCGGTCTGCAGCAGCAGGATGTCGGGCGTGCCGAGGCCGCCGGGCAGGCGCCGTCCGGCCAGGCGCTTCTCGATCAGGCGCACCGTCTCGTAGCCGAAGTAGCCCGCCAGCCCGCCGCAAAAGCGCGGCAGCCCGGGTCGCAGTGCCGGCTTGAAGCGCTGCCGGTACGCGGCGACGAAGTCGAGCGGGTTGCCCTCGTGCGTCTCGACGACGGCGCCGTCGGTGACGACTTCGGTGCGCGTGCCCGTGGCGCGCAGCAGCGTGCGCGCCGGCAGCCCGATGAACGAGTAGCGCCCGAAGCGCTCGCCGCCGACGACCGACTCGAGCAGGAAGCTATGCCTGCTGCCGCCGGCGAGCTTCAGGTACAGCGACAGCGGCGTCTCGAGGTCGGCGAAGGCCTCGGCGATCAGGGCGATGCGGTTGTAGCCCTGCGCGGCGAGGCTGCGGAATTCCAGTTCGGTGATCACGGTTCGGGCCCTCCTGACCCGCCGGCCGACGGCACGGCGCGGCCAGTGGCGGGTCTTCGGCGGATGGCGGCGGCCGTGGCACGGCCCGCCGCGGGAGCCGCCCGGCGCGTCAGATCGACGGCGGGCCGGCAACGGGACTCAGGCGGTCCCGCGACGCCAGGGCCAGGCTCCCCGGTCGACCGACCTGAGGCGCGAAGTCTCGTCGCGCGACACGAACATGCGCGCAGTCTAGCAGGCGGGGGTGCGGTCACGCACGCCCCGCCACGGGCCGGCGTGCAGGCGTCAGTCCCTGCGCTTGCCCTTGGCCTTGCCCTTGCCGGGGTGGGCCTTGGCGTAGTTCGCCTGCACCCAGCCTTCCTGCACGAAGTAGACCGGCTGGTTGCACGCGTTGTAGTGCTTGCAGTACTTGCGCCAGTCCTTGACGTGCCCGGGAGGCACGTAGAGGTAGATCGGCCGCATCGGCACCGGCGGCGGCACGATCACGACGGGCTGCGGGTACCACACCGGCGGCGGCGGCGCGGTGCCGATCTCGATGCGGCCGTACAGCCCCGGCTCGCGGATCGTGATGCCCACGCCGACGTCGACCGCCGCCTCCGCCGGCACGGCCGCCGCGGCGGCGACGGTGACCGCCGCCAGCGGCGCCAGCAGGCGGCGGACGGCCAACGGGCGGACGGCGGGCGAGGCGGGCATGCGCGAACTCCTTCTGACGACGATGAAACCGGCAACGTTCGTCGGACCGGCGGCGCCGACCGCCGTTTCGGCCGCGGCGGCAAGATTCGTGACCAAATGTGACCGCGGCCCTCGAGCTCAGGCGCGCGGCGACACGCCGAGCAGCGTCGCCAGCCCGGTGAACGAGACGAACGCCGCCGCCGTCGACGCGAGGATGATGCGCGCGACGCGCCCGTTGTCGGCGCCGTAGCGCTCGGCGAGCAGCGACACGTTGCTCGCGCTCGGCAGCGCGGCGGCGAGCGTCAGCACCGTGAGTTGGAACGGCGTCAGCGGCGCCCCCATCGCCACCGCGGCGGCGCCGACGGCGAACACGAGCAGCGGGTGCAGCACGAGCTTGATCGCCGCCACCGGCAGGAACTGTGCCGGCGGCGTGCGCGTGTGCGCGTGGCGGCCGGCGCGCCAGACGACGGCGCCGATCGTGAACAGCGCCACCGGTGTCGCCGCTTCGGCGAGCATCTTGACGACGGCGTCCAGCGGCCCCGGCAGCGACCAGCCGGCCACCGAGAACACCGCGCCGGCGGCGATCGCCCACGGCAGCGGGTTGGCCAGCGTGCCGCGCAGCGCCTTGAGTGCCGCGTCGCGCGCGCCGTGGCCGCTCGCGTCGTGCGCCTGCGCCAGCGCGATGCACAGCGACGAGGTCACGAACAGGTCGGCGAGGATGATCGAGATCGTCGGCCCCGCCGCCGCCGGACCGAACAGCGCCGCCAGCAACGGCACGCCCATGAAGCCGGTGTTCGGGAACGCGGCCACCAGGGCGCCGAACGCGGCGTCCTTCAGGTTCACCGCCGGCGACAGCGTGAAGGCGATCGTGACGAAGACGATCAGCAGCGCGCACAGCAGCCACACGGCGAGCACGACCGGGTTCAGCAGGTCGAACAGCGGCGTGCCGGCGCCGAAGCGGAACAGCATCGCCGGCAGCGCGAAGTACAGGACGAAGGCGTTCAGGCCCGGGATCGCCGACTCGGGCAGCACCCGCCGCTGCGCGGCCAGGTAGCCGGCCAGCACGAGGGCGAAGAACGGGACGGTGACGGTGAGGACGGCGGGCATCGGGGGCGGGATCGGCGGTGCCGAGGCACGGGCCGCCGGGCGGCGCAGTATTGCAGCGCCGGGCGGCGGGCCGTTGGGGCAAGCCCCCCACGCAGTGGGTGTGCTCACCCGCCCGGCGACCGTCCAGCTCCCCGGCCACGACGCTTTCTTCAATCCGGACAGGGACTTGCACGAGCCGGGGCGGCGGGCACGGGCCTTGCCCGGGATTGTGCGTCGGCCACGCCGATGTACCCGCAACCCCTTTCACCGACTGTCCAGGAGCCTGCCATGACATCTCTGTTCACCCCCCGCATCGCCATCGCCGCGCTCGTTGCCTTCGCCGCCGTCGCCGCCCAGGCCGCCGACGTGCGCGTCACGTGCGAGAAGCGCGCGAACCGCTCGAAGGCCTCGGTCGACGGCTCGGATCTCGCGCCGGGCACCTACCGCGCCGTGCTGCGCTCGGGCACCAACGTCGCGCGCAGCGGCTACCAGGCCGCGGTCGGCGACGAGGCGCAGTTCGACTTCGACAGCCGTCCGGCCGACATCGCCGAGGGTGCGACCCCGATCGCGCCCGACTTCATCGTCGACGGCCGCGTGCGGGGGTTCCTGCAGGACGCCAACGGCGTGCGCGTGACCCCCGTCGTGACCGCGCTCTGCCGCATCCGCTGACGCCCCCGCCCCGCGACGGCACCGTGCGCGTCGCAGGGACATTCACAATCGGCGGCGTGACGCTGCCGACATCCGACCGACGCGCACCGCGGGCCGAAGCCCGCGGTGCGCTCACGCGTGCCTTCGCGATCGCCGGGGCGCTGGCGATCGGCATCTTCAGCGCCGTGATGGCGCTGCTGCTGTCGCACTTCCTCGAGTCGCGCATGCTGCAGCGCGACGCGGCCGTCAGCCGCGACTTCGTGCAGAGCATCGCCGCGACGCAGGGCCTGGCCGACGTCCTCGCGACGGCCGGCGGGCGCGCGGCCGAGCACCCCCAGTTCGCCGAGTTCGTCGACCACCTCGCGGCGATGCGGGGCGTGCTGCGCGTCAACGTCTACGCGCCCGATCGCGTCGTGCTCTGGTCCACGCGCGGCGAGCTGGTCGGGCGGCGCTTCACGGTCAACGAGGAGCTCGAGCGCGCGCTCGGCGGCGCCGTCATCGTCCACTCGGCGGCCGCGCCGGACAAGGCCGAGCACGTGCTGCTCGGGCCCGGCCCCGGGCGCTACGTCGAGAACTACCTGCCGGTCTACGCCGACGACGGCCGCACGCCGATCGCCGTCGTCGAGCTGTACCGCCGGCCCGACGCGCTGTTCGAGGCGATCGCCTCCGGCCAGCGCCTGGTCGCCGCCGGCGCGGCCGGCGGCGGGCTGTTCCTGTTCGCGGCGCTGCTGGGCTTCGTCGTGCACGTCGAGCGGCGGCTGCGCGAGCAGCAGCACCGGCTCGTCGAGGCCGAGGCGATGGCCGTGGTCGGCGAGATCTCCGCCGCCGTGGCGCACAGCATCCGCAACCCGCTCGGCTCCATCCGCAGCTCGGCCGAACTGCAGCGCGAGCTCGCCGGCGACGACAGCGGCGCGCTGACCGACATCATGCGTCACGCCGACCGCATCGAGCAGCTCGTGCGCGGCATGCTCGCCTACGCCGCGGCCACCCCGGCGGGCGGAACGCACACCGACCTCGACGCCGTGGCAGCCGACGTGGCCGGCAGCTTCGCGCCCGAGCTGGGCAAGCAGCGCAAGCGGCTCGAGGTCGACGTCGGCCACGGCGCCGGCCGCGTCGACGCCGACGCGCTGCTGATCGCGCAGATCGTGCAGTCGCTGCTGACCAACGCCGCCGAAGCCACGCGCGAGGGCGGACGCATCCGCCTGCACACGCGCCGCGAAGGCGCGATGGCGGTGCTCGAGGTCAGCGACGACGGCGTGGGCATCGCGCCCGAACGCCTCGGCCGCGTCGCCGAGCCGTTCCGCACCACCAAGCCGCGCGGGCTGGGCATGGGGCTGGCGCTGGCGCAGCGCGTCGCACGGCGCCTGGGCGGCAGCTTCGAGATCCGCAGCGCGCCTCAGCAGGGCACGCAGGTGCGGCTGCTGCTGCCAGCCCGCCCCGACTGAAGCGCCATGGCCCACGCGATCCTGATCGTCGACGACGAGGCCACGCTGGCGCGCAACATGGCGCTGTACCTCGAGCGCCAGGGCCACGACGTGCGCGTGGCCGGCTCCGGCGAGGAGGGCCTGCAGCAGATCGGCGCGTTCCGCCCCGACCTCGTACTGCTCGACCACAACCTGCCCGGCGTGAGCGGGCTCGAGGTGCTGCAGCGGCTGCGCGCCGCCGACCGGCAGCTGCCGGTCGTGATGATGACCGGCTTCGGCGGCGTCGAGCTCGCCGTCGAGGCGATGAAGCTCGGCGCGGCCGATTACCTGACCAAGCCGGTGTCGCTCGCCGAGCTGCGCCTGCTCGTCGAGCGGCTGCTGCAGCAGCGGCGGCTCGAGCGCACGGTGGGCTACTACCACGAGCGCGACGCCGGCGCGAGCGGCCTCGACAAGATCCTCGGCGAATCGCCGCCGATGGTCGCGCTGCGGGAGCAGATCGAGCGCCTGCTCGACGCCGAACGCCGGCTCGCCGACGCCGACGCGCCGGCCGTGCTGGTGCACGGCGAGACCGGCAGCGGCAAGGAACTCGTCGCGCGGGCGCTGCACTTCGGCGGCCCGCGCGCGGCCCAGCCCTTCGTCGAGATGAACTGCGGTGCGCTGCCGCCGAACCTGATCGAGGCCGAACTGTTCGGCTACGAGAAGGGCGCGTTCACCGACGCCCGCCAGCGCAAGCCCGGCCTCGTCGAGACGGCCGACGGCGGGACGCTGGTCCTCGACGAGATCGGCGAGGCCGACGCGGCGACGCAGGTGCGCCTGCTCAAGCTGCTCGAGGAAAAGCGCTTCCGGCGCCTCGGTGGCCTGCGCGACCAGCAGGTCAACGTGCGCATCGTCAGCGCGACGCACCGGCCGCTCGAGCAGATGGTGCGCGAGCAGCGGTTCCGCGCCGACCTGTACTTCCGGCTGCGCATCGTCGAGCTGCGCGTGCCGCCGCTGCGCGACCGCGGCCGCGACATCGTGCTGCTCGCGCGCCACTTCCTGCAGCACCACGCGCAGCGCTACCGCCGCGGGCCGATGGAGCTCGGCGCCGACGCCGAGGCGGCGCTCGTGCGCCACGCGTGGCCGGGCAACGTGCGCGAACTGCGCAACGTGATCGAGCAGGCGGTGCTGATGAGCCGCGGCGCCGTCGTCGGCGCGGCCGAGCTCGCGTTCGCCGGCATCGACGCCCCGTTTGCCCCGGCCGACGGCGACCTGAACCTCGAGCGCATGGAGCGCCGCTTCATCGAGCAGGCGCTGCGGCGCAGCGACCACAACGTCTCGCAGGCCGCGCGGCTGCTCGGCGTGTCGCGCGACACGCTGCGCTACCGCCTCGAGCGGCTCGGCCTGCGCGGCGCGAATCCCGACGCCGACGCGTCGAATCCCTGATCGGCGCGCCCGGCGCGGGTGGGGGATTTGCCCCGGCACGGTGGGGCAAACGCCCCAGCCGCCGCGTCGGCGGCCCGGCGCACCGTGCCACCGCCCCCTCGAAGGCCGATGGCGGCGGGCTGGCACGCATGTCGCTGTACCCGACACGACCCATGGCTCGACGAGGCGACGATGGACCTGGACGACGACCCCGGCGCCGACGAATTCGCGCACCTCGTGCGCCGCCTGTCGCGCCGCGACACGGCAGCGGCCGCGCCGCCGCCCGCCGGCCCCGGCGCGCTGCTCGGGGCGGCGCGATCGCTGCTCGGCCGCGCAGCGGCCGTGCTGCGCTTCGACAGCGCGTCGCCCGCCGGCCGCGACACCGGCACCCGCAGCCGCGGCGGCGCGGTGCGGCACCTGCTGTTCAGCGCGAAGGGGCGCGACATCGACCTGCGCGTCTCGCCGTCCGGCGCCCGCTTCGCGCTCAGCGGCCAGGTCCTCGGCCCGGACGAGGCCGGCCGCGTCGCCCTCGCCCCGCACGTGCGCGGCGAGGGCACCGGGCCACGTCTGGTCGCCGCCGAGCTCGACGACCTGGGCGGGTTCCACGTCGACGCGCTGCGCCCCGGCACCTACGTCGTGACGCTGACCTTGGGCGACGACGAGGTCGCGCTGCCGCCGATCGACGTCGGCCCGGCGACGCCCTGAGCCGGCCCGATGCCCCTCCTGATCGAGTGCGCGGTGACGGACCCGGCGGCGGCCACGCTCGCGCAGGCGTGGGCGCTGAAGGACGCGTGCCAGGCGGCGTGGACGCGCGAACCGGCGCGTGCGGCCGACGCCGCGCTCGCCCTCGCGTCGCTGGCGACCCGTGCGCGTCGGCTGCCGGCGTCGGTGCGGCACGAGCTCGATGCGCTGGTCGCGTGGACCGGCGGCATCGCCGACCTCGTGCGCGGCCAGCCGCACGCCGCCTGCGACGCCTTCGACCGCGCGCACGACCAGTTCGCGACGCTCGGGCTGGCGCGGCGCGCCGCCGAGACGCGGGTGCCGAAGATCGTCGCGCTGGCGATGCTCGGCCGGCACGACGACGCCGCGCGCTGCGGCGAGGCGGCACGAGCCGCGTTCGACGCGCTCGGCGATCGCCGGGCGGCCGCCAAGGTCGCGCTCAACCTCGGCAGCCTGGCGCAGCGGCGCGACGAGTACCGCGCCGCCGCGCGCCACTACGCCGACGCCGCGGTGCGCTTCGCGCGCGCCGGCGACCGCGAACACTCCGTGATGGCCGACATCGGCGCTGGCGACGCGCTGGCCGGCCTCGGGCACCACGAGGAGGCGCGGCGCCTGTACGCGCGGGCGCGCATGCGCGCGGCGACGCACGCGCTGCCGGTGCTGGCCGCACTCGTCGACGAGTCGCAGGCACTGCTCGAACTCGCGCACGGCCGTTACCGCGAGGCCCTCGAAGGCCTGGAGCGGGCCCGGCGCGCCTACGAGCGCCTGAACCTCGCGCCGCAGCTCGCGGTGGCGGACAAGCAGCTGGCCGACGTCTATACCGAACTGCACCTGCTGCCCGAGGCGCTGGCGCTGCTCGATCGGGCGGTGGCGACGTTCGGCCGCCTGCAGATGGCCGACGAGCAGGCGTGGGCGTTGCTGCAGCGCGGGCGCGCCCTCGCCTGGCTCGACCGGCACGCCGAGGCGCAGGACGCGCTGCGCCACGCGGCGGCGCCCTTCGGCGCCTCGGCGCAAGCCGCGGGTGCCGCCTCGGTGGCGCTCGCCCGCGCCGAACTGGCGCTGGCCGCGGGCGACATCGCCGTCGCCGGTGCCGAAGCCGTCGCGGCGCTGCGCGGTTTCGCGCGCGTCGGCCACGCCGATGGCCGGGCGCGCGCGCAGGTGCTGCTCGCACGGGTGACGCTCGCCGCAGGCGCGCCGGCCCGCGCGGCGCGCCGCTTCGCCGTGGCCGGCGAGCGCGCGGCCCGCGAGCAGCGGCTGTCGCTCGAGGCGCAGTGCCTGGTCGGCAGCGGGGAGGCCGCGCTGGCCGCCGGCGACGTCGCCGCCGCGACGCGCGCGTTCGACGCCGCGATCGCGCGTCTGGAACTGCAGCGCCGCGCGCTGCCCGGCGACGACCTGCAGCGCGCCTTCCTCGACGACCGGCTGCAGGCCTACCGGCAGCGGCTGCGCATCGCGCTGGCC
>CALIDR010000011.1 GCA_938022295.1 uncultured Burkholderiaceae bacterium | reverse complement strand
CAGCGGCCCGAGGTTTTTGGCGAACACCACCCGCTTCGGCTCGCTGTAGCGCGACGAGGAGCCACCATAGCCGACCGCGAGGTCCTGCAGCTGGCACTCGCCGCCCTGGTCGCAGATCGGGCAGTCGAGCGGGTGGTTGATGAGCAGGAACTCCATCACCGCCTGCTGCGCCTTGACCGCCTTGTCGCTCTTGCTGCGCACGACCATGCCCTGCGTGACCGGCGTCGCGCAGGCGGGCATCGGCTTGGGCGCCTTCTCGATCTCGACCAGGCACATGCGGCAGTTGGCCGCGATGCTGAGCTTCTTGTGGTAGCAGAAGTGCGGGATGTAGGTGCCCGCCGCGTCGGCGGCGTGCATCACCATGCTGCCCTCGGGCACGCTGACCTTGCGGCCGTCGAGCTCGATCTCAACCATGCGCCACCTCGACCGCCGCCGGCGCGCCCGCGCCGACCAGGCACCGCCGGTGCTCGACGTGGTAGGCGAACTCGTCGCGGAAGTGCTTCAGCATGCCCTGCACCGGCATCGCCGCGGCGTCGCCGAGGGCGCAGATCGTGCGCCCCTTGATGTTGTCGGCCACCGAATCGAGCAGGTCGAGGTCCTGCGGCCGGCCCTGCCCGTGCTCGATGCGGTTGACCAGCCGCCACAGCCAGCCGGTGCCCTCGCGGCACGGCGTGCACTGGCCGCAGCTCTCGTGCTGGTAGAAGTAAGACAGGCGCAGCAGGCTCTTCACCATGCAGCGGGTGTCGTCCATCACGATGACCGCGCCGGAGCCGAGCATCGAGCCGGCCTTGGCGATCGAGTCGTAATCCATCGTGCAGTCCATCATCACGCCAGCGGGCAGCACCGGCGCCGAGGAGCCGCCCGGGATCACGGCCTTGAGCTTGCGGCCGCCGCGCACGCCGCCCGCGAGCTCGAGCAGCTTCGAGAACGGCGTGCCCATCGGCACCTCGTAGTTGCCCGGGCGCTCGACGTCGCCGACCATCGAGAAGATCTTCGTGCCGCCGTTGTTCGGCTTGCCGCACTCCAGGTACGCCTGCCCGCCGTGGTTGACGATCCACGGCACGGCGGCGAACGTCTCGGTGTTGTTGATCGTCGTCGGCTTGCCGTACAGGCCGAAGCTCGCCGGGAACGGCGGCTTGAATCGCGGCTGGCCCTTCTTGCCCTCGAGCGACTCGAGCAGCGCCGTCTCCTCGCCGCAGATGTAGGCGCCGAAGCCGTGGAAGGCGTGCAGCTGGAACGAGAAGTCCGAGCCGAGGATGCGCTCGCCGAGGAAGCCCGCCGCCCGCGCCTCGTCGAGCGCCTGCTCGAAGCGCTCGTAGATCTCGAAGATCTCGCCGTGGATGTAGTTGTAGCCGGTGCGTACGCCCATCGCGTAGGCGGCGATCGCCATGCCCTCGATCACGATGTGCGGGTTGTAGGCGAGGATGTCGCGGTCCTTGCAGGTGCCCGGCTCGCCCTCGTCGCTGTTGCAGACCAGGTACTTCGGTCCCGGGAACGCGCGCGGCATGAAGCTCCACTTGAGCCCGGTCGGAAAGCCCGCGCCCCCGCGGCCGCGCAGCGCGCTCGTCTTGACTTCGGCGATGACCTGCTCGGGCGTCATGCCTGGGCCGCCGTCGGCGCCGAGCACCTTCTTCAGCGCCGCGTAGCCGCCGCGCGCGACGTAGTCCGCCAGGCGCCAGTTGGTGCCGTCCAGGCCGGCGTAGATCTGCGGCGCGATGTGCCTGCCGTGGAAGCAGGTCTCGCGGCCGGTGGCCTGGAAGCGGGACAGGTCGAGCATGGCGTGCGCTCCGATACGGCTCACTGGGCTTGCGCCTTGAGGAACTCGATCAGCTCGTCGAGGCGTTCGTCGCTCATGAAGCTGACCATCTGCCGGTCGTTGACGAGCATCACCGGCGCGTCGGCGCAGGCCCCCAGGCACTCGCACTTCTGCACCGTGAACAGGCCGTCGGCCGTCGTGCCGCCGTCCTCGACGCCGAGCCGCTCGCACAGGTGCGCGAGCGCGCGCTCGCCGCCGCGCAGCTGGCACGGCAGGTTGGTGCAGACGTTGAGCTTGTAGCGCCCGACCGGCTGCTGGTTGTACATGTTGTAGAACGTGGTGACCTCGTGCACCGCGATCGGCGCCATGCCGAGCACCTCGGCCACCGCGACCTCGGCGGCCTGCGAGACCCAGCCCTGCTCCTGCTGCACGATCGCCAGGCACGCCATCACCGCCGAGGCCTTGTGCTCGGGCGGGTACTTGGCGATCTCGCGCTGCATGCGCGCGAGCGTCGCCTCGCCGAACTTCATCGCTTCGCTCATCGGTCGATCTCGCCGAACACGATGTCCATCGTGCCGATGATCGCCACCGCGTCGGCGATCATGTGCCCGCGCGCCATCTCGTCGAGCGCCGACAGGTGCACGAAGCCGGGCGGGCGGATCTTCAGCCGGTACGGCTTGTTGGCGCCGTCGCTGATCAGGTAGATGCCGAACTCGCCCTTCGGATGCTCGACCGCCGCGTAGGCCTCGCCCTCGGGCACGTGCATGCCCTCGGTGAAGAGCTTGAAGTGGTGGATCAGCTCCTCCATGTTCGCCTTCATGGCGACGCGCGACGGCGGCGCGACCTTGTGGTTGTCGGTGATCACGGGGCCCGGGTTGGCGCGCAGCCAGTCGACGCACTGCTTGATGATGCGGTTGGACTGCCGCATCTCCTCGACGCGCACGAGGTAGCGGTCGTAGGTGTCGCCGTTGGCGCCCACCGGCACGTCGAAGTCGACGCGGTCGTAGACGTCGTACGGCTGCATCTTGCGCAGGTCCCACGCCACGCCCGAGCCGCGCAGCATCGGCCCGGTGAAGCCGAGGTTCAGCGCGCGCTCGGCGCTGACGACGCCGATGCCCACCGTGCGCTGCTTCCAGATCCGGTTGTCGGTCAGCAGCGTCTCGTACTCGTCGACGTGCTGCGGGAAGCGGCGCGTGAAGTCGTCGATGAAGTCGAGCAGCGAACCCTGGCGGTTTTCGTTCAGCCGCGCCACTTCCTTCGCGCTGCGGTACTTCGACGGCCGATACTGCGGCATGCGGTCGGGCAGATCGCGGTACACGCCGCCGGGACGGTAGTACGCGGCGTGCATGCGCGCGCCCGACACCGCCTCGTACATGTCCATCAGATCCTCGCGTTCGCGGAACGCGTACAGGAAAACCGCCATCGCGCCGACGTCGAGCCCGTGCGCGCCGATCCACAGCAGATGGTTCAGCAGCCGCGTGATCTCGTCGAACATGACGCGGATGTACTGTGCGCGGATCGGCACCTCGATGCCCGCGAGCTTCTCGATCGCCATCACGTAGGCGTGCTCGTTCGCCATCATCGAAACGTAGTCGAGGCGGTCCATGTAAGGCACCGACTGGATGTACGTGCGCGTCTCGGCGAGCTTCTCGGTCGCCCGGTGCAGCAGCCCGATGTGCGGATCGGCGCGCTGGATCACCTCGCCGTCGAGTTCGAGCACCAGGCGCAATACGCCGTGCGCCGCCGGATGCTGCGGACCGAAGTTGAGCGTGTAGTTCCTGATCTCAGCCACGGCCGTACTTCTCCTCGCGGATCACGCGCGGCGTCACTTCGCGCGGCTCGATCGTCACCGGCTGGTAGATCACGCGCCGCTGCTCGGGGTCGTACCGCATCTCGACGTAACCCGTGATCGGGAAGTCCTTGCGGAACGGGTGACCGACGAAGCCGTAGTCGGTCAGGATCCGCCGCAGATCCGCGTGCCCTTCGAACACGATGCCGTACAGATCGAACGCCTCGCGCTCGAACCAGCCCGCCGACGGCCATACGTCCGTGACCGAGTCGATCAGCGGCATTTCGTCGTCCGGACAGAACGTGCGCACGCGGACCCGCCAGTTGTGCGTGACGGACAGCAGGTGCATCACGACCGCGAAACGCGGCCCGTCCCACGCACCGTCGCCGTAGTGCAGGTAGTCGACGCCGGCCAGATCGATGCATTGCTCGAACTTCAGACGCCCGTCGTCGCGCAGCGTCCGCGCGACCGCGAGATGGTCCGCGGCACGGACGACGATCGTGATCTCGCCCAGCGCGATCTTCGTGTCGACGATGCGCTCGCCGAGCGCGGCTTTCAGGTTCGAAGCGAGGGTGTCGAGCCGGTTCATCGCGTG
>CALIDR010000010.1 GCA_938022295.1 uncultured Burkholderiaceae bacterium | reverse complement strand
CCTGCGCGCGCGTGGCCTCGACGAGCGTCAGCGCCGCTTCGGGCACCGGCAGCTTCTCCTGCAGCAGCGCCGGCGTCACGAGCGGGCGCACGGCGTCGATGCGCACGTCGTCGATGCGCGTGGTGTCGCGCGTGCTGCCGGCGGCGATGCGGCGGCTGCCGATCTCGCGGTCGTGGCGGGGGTCGTCGAGGGCGGTCATGACGCGGATGTTACGGGCCGCGCGGCGGGCGAAGTCGCGGCGCGCGCCGAGAGCCTTGCCGGCGACGGGGGCCCCTTGCGCCGGCGGCGAAGCGGCGGAGGATCGCACTGCGCGGCGCGGCGATGCCGCGCAGATCGGAGGGATCGCGATGCGCGCCCTGCATGGGTTGGCGGCCGCAGCGGCCGCGATGGCAGTCGCGGCCTGTACCGCGCCGCCCGACGATCGCGCCGAGCGGCTGTCACGGCTGCCGCCGGTGCCCAGCCCCGCCGACAACTCGACGACGCCGGACAAGGTCGCCCTCGGCGCCAAGCTTTGGATCGACCCCCGCCTGTCGGGCAGCGGCACGATGGCGTGCACCACGTGCCACGTGCGCGAGAAGGGCTGGACCGACGGCCAGGTCCTGTCGCGGCGCGACAACGGCGACATGAACACGCGCCACACGCCGACGATGTACAACGTCGGCTACTCGCAGTCGTTCTACTGGGACGGGCGTGCCCCCACGCTGGAGGCACAGGTGCTGGCGGCGTGGCGGGTGCAGCTCAGCGCCGACCCGGCCAAGGCCACCGAGCGCATCGCGGCGGTGCCGGGCTACGTGGCCGAGTTCCAGAAGGTGTTCGGCACGCCGCCGGCGCAAGACGCGATCGTCAAGGCGCTCGCCGCGTACCTGCGCACGAAGGTCAGCGGGCTGTCGCCGTGGGACCGCCACGAGATGGGGCAGCGCGGCGCCGTGTCGGCCGACGCGCGCGCCGGCTTCGACCTGTTCATGGGCAAGGCGCGCTGCGCGGTCTGCCACACGCCGCCGGCGTACAGCGACTTCAACTTCCACAACATCGGGCTCGAGGCCGGCAAGCCGAAGCCCGACCCGGGCCGCTTCGCGGTGACGAAGAAGCCGGAGGACACCTCGGCCTTCAAGACGCCGACGCTGCGCTCGGTGGCGATTTCGGGCCCGTACTTCCACGACGGCAGCCGCGCCACCCTCGAGGAGGCGGTGCGCTACATGGCTGGCGGTGGCGGGGCCGACCCGAACAAGAGCCCGCTGCTCGTCGACGCCGGGCTGCACGATGCCGAGATCCGGCAGCTCGTGGCGTTCCTCGCCTCGCTGACGAGCGACGAGCCGTACACCCCGCCGCGCCTGCCCTGAGCGGGCGCAGGCCCGCCTATGGGCGGCGGCGGTAGGTCACGAACGCGAACGGCGTGCCGTCGGCGGCGGTGCGCGGCTCGCGCGCGACCTCGTCGAACGCGGCGCGCGGCCAGGGCGGGAAGCGGGCGTCGCCGTCGAGGTCGGCGTCGATCTCGGTCAGCACCAGCTCGTCGGCCAGCGGCAGCGCCAGCGCGTAGAGCTGCGCGCCGCCGATCACGAACACGCGCGGCGCGTCGGCCAGCCGCGCCAGCGCCTGCGGCAGCGACGCCGCGGCCTCGGCGCCGTCGGCTCGCCAGTGCGGGTCGCGCGTGACGACAACGTTGCGCCGCCCCGGCAGCGGGCGGAAGCGCGCCGGCAGCGACTCCCAGGTGCGGCGGCCCATCACCACCGGGCAGCCCATCGTCAGGTCGCGGAAGTGGCGCAGGTCCTGCGGGTCGGACCACACGAGCGCGTTGTCGCGCCCGATCGTGCCGTTGCGCGCGACGGCGGCGACGACGGTGACGGTGCGCGGCCGGCGGTCCATCGTCAGCCCCGGCGCGGCAGCAGCGCGCTGGCGATCGCCACGCTGACGCACACGATCGCCGCCGCGTCGGCCCAGCCGGGCCGTTCGCCGACGATCAGCGTCGCGCCGATGGTGCCCACCACCGGCACGGCCATGATCGAGAACGCACTGGCCGACGGCGGCAGCTCGCGCGCGAGCGAGAACCAGATGATCTGCGCGTAGCCGTAGTTGAGGAACACGCCGTAGGCGAGCGAGGCCCACATCGCGGCGCTGAAGCGCCACGCCGGCGCCGGCTCGGCCAGCGGCGCGACGAGCCAGAAGAACGCCGCTCCCATCAGCATCATCCACACCGTCACCGCCTCGGTCGGCAGCGTGGTGCGGGTGCGGCGCATCAGCAGCGTGCCGACGGCCCAGCTGACGGCCGCCAGCTGCATCCACAGCACGCCCACCGGGCGGCCGGCCAGCGCCGCGAGTTCCTGCGCCGACAGCAGCCCGACGGCGGCCACCGCGGCGACGATGCTGACGTAGACGCGCGCGTGCAGCTTCTCGTGCGCGAGCAGCGCGCCGATCAGCACCGTCCACACCGGCATCGTGAAGCCGAGGATCGCCGCCCGCCCCGAGGCGAGCTCCTGCAGGCCGAGGATCGAGAAGAAGTGCCAGCCCACGATGTTGGGCAGCGCGAGCCAGGCCACGCGCCCGGCCTCGCGCCACGGCAGCCGCATGTCGACGCCGCGCCAGACGAAGAACGTCAGCAGCGCCAGCGCGCCGCCGCTCATCGTGACGGCGCGGAAGTACAGCGGCGTCAGCTCGCGCAGGCTGAACTTCATCATCGGCCAGTTGATGCCCCACATCAGCGTCAGCAGCACCAGCACGCCGAGTTGGCGCGGCGTCAGCACGGCGGCGTCAGACCGCGACCGGCGCCTTGATCGCGGGGTGGTGCCGGTAGTCCAGCACCTCGAAGTCCTCGTACGCGTAGTCGAAGATCGACGGCGGCCGGCGCTTGAGGTGCAGCACCGGGTATGGGTACGGCGTGCGCGCGAGCTGCGTTTCGACCTGCTCGAAGTGGTTGGCGTAGATGTGGCAGTCGCCGCCGGTCCAGACGAAGTCGCCGACGTCGAGGTCACACTGCTGGGCAAGCATGTGGGTGAGCAGCGCGTAGCTGGCGATGTTGAACGGCACGCCGAGGAAGATGTCGGCGCTGCGCTGGTAGAGCTGGCAGCTCAGCCGGCGGCGCGCCCCAGGCGACTCCGGCGGCGCGACGTAGAACTGGAACAGGGCGTGGCACGGCAGCAGGGCCATCTTCGGCAGGTCGGCCACGTTCCACGCGCTGACGACGATGCGCCGGCTGTCGGGGTCGGTCCGCAGCTGGCGCACGACCTCGGCGATCTGGTCGACGTGCCCGCCGTCGGGCGTGGGCCAGCTGCGCCACTGCACGCCGTAGACCGGGCCGAGCTCGCCGTCCGGGCGCGCCCACTCGTCCCAGATCGTCACCCCGTGCTGCTGCAGCCAGCGCACGTTGGAGTCGCCGCGCAGGAACCACAGCAGCTCGACGATCACGCTCTTGAGGTGGACCTTCTTCGTCGTCACGAGCGGGAAGCCCTCGCGCAGGTCGAACCGCATCTGGTGGCCGAACACGCTGCGCGTGCCGGTGCCGGTGCGGTCGGCCTTCGCCACCCCCGTCGTGTAGACGTGGCGCATGAAGTCCTCGTACTGCGAGCGCACCGGGCGCTCACCGACGTGCGGGGGCGTTTCCACCGGGCGCGGCAGGCAGGGCGGCGGATCAGCCCTGCGCGACGTCGCGCAGGAAGATCTCGACGCGGCGGTTCTTCGCCCGGCCGTCGGGCGTGGCGGTGCTCGCCACCGGCTCGCGCGAGCCGCGGCCGAACACCTCGATGCGGCTGGCGGCCACGCCGCGGTCGGACAGGTAGTTGCGCACGCTCTCGGCGCGCCGCAGCGACAGCGGGTCGTTGACGGCGTCGCTGCCGGTGCTGTCGGTGTGGCCGACGATGCGCACGCGCAGCTGCGGCTCGTTGCCCAGGCCGCTGGCGAAGGCGTCGAGCACCGGCCGCAGGCGCGGCTCGATCGCCGCGCTGCCGGTGGCGAACGAGATGTCGCTCGGCACCTCGAGCTTGAGCTGGTCGTCGGCCGTGCGCACGACCTGCACGCCGGTGCCGGCGGTGGCGCGTTCCATCTCGCGCTTCTTGTCCTCCATCCGCTTGGACCACAGGTTGCCTGCCACGGCGCCGGCGGCGGCACCGATCACCGCCCCGGTGCCGGCGCGCCCGCCGGTGGCCGAGCCGATCACGGCGCCGGCGACGGCACCCACGGCCGCGCCGGTGGCGGTGCCGCGCTCGCGCTCGGACATCGTTTCGCAGCCGGCGAGCAGCGACAGGACGGACAGCGCGGCGGCCAGGCGCAGCGCGGCGGGGTGGCGAAGCGTCATCGAGGTTCTCCAGTCGTGGACCACGGGGCCCGGGGGCGTACCGGCACGCACCCGTCACTGTAGCCGAGGCCGGGCGCCCGCCCGCCGCAGCGCCGACGGCGCCCGCTGCGGCGGCGCCCGCGGCCTACGTCAACCGCCTGCGGGGGCGGCGCGTTTGCGGTGGTGCCGGCAACGCAGGCGCGCGTTGCGGCACCGTTCGAAACCTCCCATCCCGAAAGAAGGAGTCCTCCGCATGTCGTCGCGTCGCCAATTCATCCAGCTCGTTCCGGTGGCTGCCGCGGGCCTGCTCGCCGGCCGCAGCGCCTTCGCGCAGGCCAAGCTCGTCGACGAGAAGGGCCCGCAGGCCATGGCCGTCGGTTACGTCGCCGACGCGGCGAAGGCCGACAAGGCCAAGTACCCGAAGTGGGCCGCCGACCAGCACTGCGCCAACTGCCAGCTGTACCAGGGCAAGGCGGGCGACGCCGCCGGCGGCTGCGCCCTGTTCCCGGGCCAGCAGGTGGCGGCCAAGGGCTGGTGCAGCGCCTGGGTCAAGAAGGCCTGAACCCGGCCTGAAGCCGTCCCCGCCGCGGCGCCCGGCGGTCGTGCCGTGCGCCGGGTGCCGCTTCAGCCGCGCCGCGGCATCAGCACGGTGTAGTCGAAGTCGAGCACGACGGCCGGGTCGTACGCCCCGGCCGCGTCCTGGCAGGGGAAGTCGGCACAGGGGCGGTCCTTCGCGGCGACGGTGCGCAGCCGCAGGGCGCCGACGTCGTCGCGGCCCGGGATCGCCTGCCGCTCGAGCACCTCGCTCCAGGCGTAGACCGTGTCGCCGGCGAACGTGGGGTTCACGTGCCGGCCGCCGTGGATCGCGGCGATCGTCTGCGCGTTGGCCAGCCCGTTGAACGACAGCGCGCGCGCCAGGCTGATGACGTGCCCGCCGTAGACGATGCGCCGGCCGAAGCGGCCTTCCTTCTCGACGTGCTGGTTGAAGTGCACGCGCGCCGTGTTCTGGAACAGGCGTGCGGCGAGCATGTGGTCGGCTTCCTCGATCGTCATGCCGTCGACGTGGTCGATGCGCTCGCCGGGCTCGTAGTCGTCCCACAGGTGGGGGCTGCCGGCGCGCACGGTGTCGTAGCGCGCGGCGTCGACGCGGTACGGCACGATCAGGTCGGCGGCGGCGACCGACGCGGGCAGCTCGGGCACGACGGTCTCGGGCGGCGGCGAGGCGGCGTCGCGCTTGCGCACCATCACCCAGCGGAAGTAGTCGACGACCATCTCGCCCGCCTGGTTGACGCCCGTCGAGCGCACGTAGACGACGCCGGTCTTGCCGTCCTTGTTGGCCTTCAGGCCGAGAACGGTCGAGTCGGTCGTCACCGTGTCGCCGGGGTACAGCGGCACGCCGAAGCGCCCGCCCGCGTAGCCGAGGTTGGCGATCGCGTTGAGCGAGATGTCGGGCACCGTCTTGCCGAACACGAGGTGGAACGCGAGCAGGCTGTCCACCGGCGCGCGCGGCAGGCCCATCGCCTGCGCGAACGGGGTCGACGAGTTCAGCGCGAAGCGCGGGCCGAACAGCGCGGTGTACAGCGCCACCTCGCCGTCGGTGACGGTGCGCGGCGTGGCGTGCGGCAGGTGCTGGCCGACGCGGAAGTCCTCGAAGAAGTTGCCGGCCTGGGTCTTGGTGCTCATCGCGCCCGCTCCGTCACAGGCCGTAGGCGGCCGCGAGTTCCGGGTCCTTGCGCGCGACGAGCTTCGCGAGGTCGACGATCACCTTGGCCTGCTTCCACGTCGCGTCGTCCTGCATCTTGCCGTCGATCATCGCCACCCCGCTGCCGTCGGGCATCGCCTCGAGGATGCGCTTGGCGAACAGCACTTCCTTGACGTCGGGGCTGAACACGCGGCGTGCGATCGGGATCTGGTTCGGCGCCAGCGACCAGGCGCCGGTGCAGCCCATCAGGAACGCGTTGCGGAACTGCGCTTCGCAGCCGGCCTCGTCCTTCAGGTCGCCGAACGGGCCGTAGAACGCGCGCAGGCCGTGCGTGACGCACGCGTCGACCATCTTCGCCAGCGTGTAGTGCCACAGGTCCTGCTGCACGAAGGCGCGCTCGCCGCCGCCTTCGGGCGGGTCGGCGAGCACGCCGTAGAACGGGTGGCCGCCGCCGACGCGCGTCGTCTTCATGCCGCGCGAGGCGGCGAGGTCGGCCGGGCCGAGGCTCATGCCGTGCATGCGGGGGCTCGCGCCCGCGATCGCCTCGACGTTCATCACCCCCTGCGCCGTCTCGAGCAGCGCGTGGATCAGGATCGGCTTCGTGACGCCGTACTTCGCCTCGAGCAGCGCGAGGTACTGGTCGACGAAGTGGATGTCCCACGGGCCCTCGACCTTCGGGATCATCACGACGTCGAGCCGGTTGCCGGCGTGGCGCACGATCTGTTCGAGATCGTCGAGGATCCACGGGCTGTTCAGGCAGTTCACGCGCACCCAGATCGCGGTGCCGAGCGCGGCGGCGTCGAACGCATTGACGCCGTCGATGAAGCCCTGGCGGGCCGCTTCCTTGCTCTCGATCGGGATCGCGTCCTCGAGGTTGCCGCACAGCACGTCGACCTGCTTGGCCGTGTCGGGCAGCCGGGCGCGGATCTTCTCGAGGTGCGGGGGGAAGAAGTGCACGACGCGCTCGGGGCGCAGCGGCAGCTCGCGCAGCGGCGCCGGCGCGCCGATGGCGAGCGGCTTGTAGAAGTTGATCGGCAGCTTCATCGGGGGCGTCTCCGGAGGGCTTCGGGGTGGGTCATGCGGCCGGGCCGGCGACGACGCCGGCGTCGTGCAGGCGGCCGACTTCTTCGGACGGCAGCTTCAGCACGTCGAGCAGGATCTCGTCGGTGTGCTCGCCCAGGCGAGGTGCGCGCAGCGGCGGCACGCGGTCGGCGGCGCCGAAGTGCAGCGGCGTGCCGGGCACCAGGTATGCGCCGATGCCGGGCTGCTCGACGGTGGCGAACATCGGGTTGGCGGCCGAGAAGTCGGCGTCGTGCTCGAGCGCCTGGCGCACCGTGCGGTACGGGCCCCAGGTCACGCGGTGGGCGTCGAACGCGGCCTTCACCTCGGCGAGCGTGCGCTGCGCGAACCACGGCTCGAGCAGGGCGGCGATGGGCTCGCGGGCGCGGAAGCGGTTGCCCTCGTCGGCGAGGTCCAGGCCCAGGCTGGCGCCGAGCGCAGCGAACGCCTCGCCGAGGCCGGTGGCCTTGGCGAGCGTTTCCCACTGCAGGTCGGTGAGGCCGACGACCATCGCGCGCTCGCCGTCCTTCGTCGCGAAGTCGCGCCCGAACGCGCCGTAGAGGTAGTTGCCGTAGCGCGGGCGGTCGACGCCCGTGACCTGCACCTCGGCGACCATGCCGAGGTTGGCGACCATCGCGAGCCCCACGTCCTTCAGCGCCAGCGACACGAGCTGGCCCTCGCCCGTGCGGTCGCGGTGGCGCAGCGCGGCCAGCATCGCCACCGCGAGCAGGTGGCCGGCGATCGCGTCCCACGCCGGGAACACGTGGTTGACCGGCTCGGTGCGGTCGGCCGGGCCGGTGAGGTGCGGGAAGCCGATCTGCGGGTTGACGGTGTAGTCGACCTCGGAGCCGCCGTCGCGCCGGCCGGTGAGGTTGAGCATGATCAGGTCGGCGCGGCGGGCGGCGAGCCTGTCGTAGGCGAGCCAGCCGCGCGCCGGGAAGTTGGTGCTGAACAGGCCCGCCTCGGGCCCCGGCTGGCAGATCAGTTCGGTCAGCAGCTCCTGCCCGCGCGGCGAGCGGATGTCGACCGCGATCGAGCGCTTGCCCTTGTTCAGACCCGCCCAGAACAGGCTCGCCTGGCCGTCGGCCGTCAGCGGCCAGCGCTTGTGGTCGAGCCCGCCGCCGATCGGGTCGAAGCGGATCACGTCGGCGCCGAGCTGCGCCAGCGTCATGCCGCCCAGCGGCGCGGCGACGAATGCCGAGCCTTCGACGACGCGCAGCCCCTGCAGGATGCCGGCCATCAGATCACCTTGCGCGCGCGCAGGTCGGCGAGCTTGCCGGCGTCGAAGCCGAGCAGTTCGGCGAGCACCTGGTCGGTGTGCTCGCCCAGGCGCGGGCCGAGGCTGCGGATCGTGCCGGGCGTCTCCGACATCTTCGGCACCGGCGCGGGCATCATCAGCACCTCGCCGAGGTCGGGCTCGTCGACGGCGACGATGTTCTGCCGCACGTGGACCTGGCGGTCGCCGAAGAAGTCGGCGATGTTGTTCAGCGGGCCGGCCGGCGTCGCGGTGGCGTTGCAGCGCTCCAGGATCTCGTCGCGCGTCAGCGAGTTGCACCAGTCGCGCACGATCTCGTTGACCTCGACCTTGTGCGCCAGGCGCGTGGCCTGCTGGCCGTAGTTCTCGGGCAGCGCGAGCTCGGGGCGCTTCATCGCCTCCGCGAGGCGCGCGAACAGCAGGTCGGTCGCGCACGAGATCGCGACCCACTTGCCGTCCTTGGTCGAGAAGTGGCCGTGCGGCACCGCGAAGTCGTTGTGCTGCGAGCCCTGGCGCTCGCGCACGACGCCGTACATGCCGTAGGCCGAGGCGAGCTCCTCGGTGCAGCGGAACACGCTCTCGTACAGCGCGGCGTCGACGTACTGGCCCTCGCCGGTGAGGTCGCGGTGGCGCAGCGCGATCAGCACGCCGATGCAGCCGTAAAGCCCCGTCATGTAGTCGGCGAGCGTCGTCGAGCCCGGCGTCATCGGCGTGCCGCGCGGCATGCCGGTGAGGTACGCCAGGCCGCCCACCGCGTGGGCGACGCGCGCGAAGCCCGGGCGGTCGCTGTACGGGCCGGTCTGGCCGTAGCCGGTCACGCGCAGCATCACCAGGCGCGGGTTGATCGCGTGCAGCACGTCCCAGCCCAGGCCCCACTTCTCGAGGGTGCCGGTGCGGAAGTTCTCGCACAGCACGTCGGTCTGGCGGATCAGGTCCAGGAAGATCGCCGCGCCTTCCTTGCTGCGCAGGTCGAGCGTGACGGAGCGCTTGTTGCGGCCTTCGCTGAGCCAGGTCAGCGTGTCGCCGCAGGCGGTGGGGGTGCCGAAGCGGCGCAGCGCGTCGCCGCCTTCGGGGTGCTCGACCTTCAGCACGTCGGCGCCGGCCTCGCCGAGCAGCGTCGCGCAGAACGGCGCGGCGATCACGGTGGCGGCGTCGATCACGCGGATGCCGGCCAGCGGCCCCTTGCGGGTGTCGAACGGCGGGGCGGTGGGTTGCAGCTCGCTCATCGTGGGTCTCCGGTGGTCGGTCAGACGACGCGCTTCTCGCGCAGCAGCGAGATCTCCTCGGCCGCCAGGCCGAGCAGGGTGCGCAGCACCTCGTCGTTGGCGTTGCCCAGGCGCGGGCCGAGGTTGGTGATGCGCCCCGGGGTGGCCGACAGCGTCGGCACGACGCCCGGCACGACGATTTCGCCCAGGTTCTCCTCGCGCCAGCGCACGAGGTTGCCGCGGGCGGCGAAGTGCGGGTCGTTGAAGATGTCGGCGATGCTGTTGACCTCGCCGACCGGCACTTCCTCCCGCAGGCAGCGCTCGAGCACCTCGCGGCGCGGCAGCGAGCCGACCCAGTCGATCACGGCCTGGTTGACGATCTCGCGCGCGGCCAGCCGCTTGCGCTGGTCGCCGTACATCTCCCTGGACGACAGCTCGGGGCGGCCCATCGCCACCGACAGCCGCTCGAACATCTTGTCGGTCGTGCACGCGATCGCGATCCAGCGGTTGTCCTGGGTGCGGAAGTGGCCGTGCGGCACGGCGACGAAGCTGCCCGCGCCTTCGCGCTCGCGGATCTTGCCGAACATCGCATAGGCGGGCGCGATCTCCTCGAGCACGCGGAACACCGCCTCGTAGATGCCGACGTCGACGAGCTGGCCGCGGCCGGTCTGCTCCTTGTGGCGCAGCGCCACCAGCACGCCGATGGCGCCGAACAGGCTCGCGATGTAGTCGCCGAGCGGCACCGTGCCGGGCAGCACCGGCGTCTCGCCGGGGAAGCCGGCGAGGTAGTTCAGCCCGCCGAAGGCCTGCGCGATGTGCGCGAAGCCGCTGCGCCGCCGGTAAGGCCCGGTCTGGCCGTAGCCCGAGACGCGCAGCATCACGATGCCGGGGTTGGCGGCGTGGACCTCGGGCCAGCCCAGGCCCCACGACTCCATCGTGCCGGGGCGGAAGTTCTCGACCAGCACGTCGGACTTGGCGATCAGCCGCTTGAACAGCGTGACGCCGTCGCGCTGCAGCAGATCGATCGTCACCGACTTGCGGTTGCGCGCCTCGCTCAGCCAGGCGAGGGTGGCGTTGTCGCGCTTGGTCGGTGTGCCGAAGCGGCGCATCGGGTCGCCGCCGTCGGGGTGTTCGACCTTGATCACTTCGGCGCCGAACTCGCCGAGGATCGACGCCGCGTAGGGCCCGGCGAGGAAGTTGCCGACGTCGATCACGCGCAGCCCTGCCAGCGGCAGGGGCGTGGCCGGCGCGTCTAGCGGCGCGCCGCTCGGGGATGGGGTGGCGGTGGTGGGCACGACGTCCTCCTGTGGCGGGCCGCCGGGTCGCGGACGGCACCGTGGCCGCGGGTGGCGGCACTGGGCTGAAGGCTTGGCTGACAATCGCCGCCGACGGGATGCGCGAGGATGCGGCGATGACTGACGTGACGACGGACTTCGGCGCCTGGATCGGGCGCACCGAGACGACCGAGGACCCGCTCGCGGTCACGCAGGCGCGGGCCGCGGCGGCGATGTTCGACGACGAGGGCGCGACGTTCGACGACGGTTCGCCGCTGCCGCCGCTGTGGCACTGGTTCTACTTCCTGCCGCGCGCGCCGCAGTCGAAGCTCGACGTCGACGGCCACCCGCAGCGCGGCGGCTTCCTGCCGCCGATCCCGTATCCGCGGCGCATGTTCGCCGGCTCGACGCTGCGCTTCCTGCGCCCGCTCGCGCTGGGCCGGCCGGCGCGGCGCCACGCGACGATCGCCGACGTCGCGCTCAAGAGCGGCAAGAGCGGCTCGCTCGCCTTCGTCACCGTCGCGCTGCGCTTCGAGCAGGACGGCGCGACCTGCGTCGAGGAGGAGCAGCAGATCGTCTACCGCGAGCCCGGCGCCGCGGTGCCGGCGCCGGCCGTCGTGCCGTGGCCCGAGGCGCCGGCGGGCGCCTGGACGCGCGTCGTCGCGCCGGACTCGCGGTGGCTGTTCCGCTTCTCCGCGCTGACGTTCAACGCCCACCGCATCCACTACGACCGCGACTACGCGCGCGACGTCGAGGGCTACCCCGGGCTCGTCGTGCACGGCCCGCTGACGGCGATGCTGCTCGCCGACCTCGCCGCGCGCGGCAGCGGCCGGCCGCTGGCGGCGTTCTTGTTCCGCGGCGTGGCCCCGCTGTTCGACCTCGCGCCGGTGCGGCTCGTCGGCACGCCGGGCGCCGACGGCAGCGCCGCGCTCGAGGCGCAGCGCAGCGACGGCCAGGTCGCGCTGGCCGCCACCGCGCGGTTCGGCTGACGGGCGCTGCACCGGCGGTGGTCAGACCGTGAGCGCCATGCCGCGGTAGATCCGCGCCCGGTAGCGCGAGTCCTCGGCGTCGGGCAGCGGCGCGCCGGCGAGCAGCACGGCGCGCGCGAAGCGCTTGACCTCCTCGTCGTGCTCCTCCTCGTTGCGCGGCTCTTCGCTGCGCACGCGCCGCGTGAGGTTGATCTGGTTGACCGGCACGTCGTGCGCGAGACGCTCGTTCTCGACCGCCACCGTCGCCGTGAAGGCGTGCAGCGTCGTCTTGACGAAGTTGGCCAGCGCGAAGCCGGCACCGCTCGCGTCGCGCCCGTACGGCACGTCGGGCGTCACGAGCACGAGCTGCGCGCCGTCGATCAGCGACGTCTTGCGCGCGATGCGGAAGTGGTGCGTCAGGTTCGCCTCGACGAGCTCGCGGAACTCGGTGGGCGACAGCATCGGCTCGCCGTCGCGGCCGAACAGCACTTCGGGCAGCGGCGTGAACGGCGTGCTGACGACGGTGGTCGGGTGGCCGAAGCGCAGCAGCGCGTCGTCCATCGCCGTCTCGACGCTGCCGCCCATCGCGTCGAGCGCGATCGACTCCAGCACGTCGGCGCGCACGTCGCGCAGCGCACGCTTGAGCGCCGTGGCGCCGGCCTCGGTGGCGGTGATCAGGACGACCTTGCCGACCTGGCACTGGTGCACCAGCTGGCGCGCCGCCTCGGCGAGGTAGTCCACCAGGTGCTCGCCGACCAGCCACACCGTGCGGCCGCGCATCTGGTCGAGCCGCTCGCGCTTGGGGCTGCCGAACATCTCGCGCTCGGTGATCGAGCGCTCCAGGCTCAGGCCGCCCGAGGGCAGGAACGTCTCGCCGCTGACGGCGCGGTCGGCGAGGAAGTAGACGGTGGCCAGCGCGACCTCGGTCTCGGTGGGCATCTTCTTCAGGTGCAGCAGCGACAGCACGCCGTTGCGCACCTTGGCCGCCTCGCGCGAGATCTGCAGCGGCGGCAGCCACGGCTTGTCGTCGGGCGGCAGCTTGGCGAGCCAGCCGCCGCCGGTGCGGTCGCGCCACTCGTCGCTGTCGAGCAGGTGGCCGCCGGTGCGCAGGCGCGCGATCAGCCGCTCGGCGACCTTCTCCGACATCAGGATGCGGCCCCAGGTGCAGTCGTCGTCGCCCTCGCGGCTGCACGCCACCGCGAGCTGGCGCAGCTCGTGCGGCGCGTCGCTGTCGATCGCCAGCGCCGGCACGTCGTTGGCGGCCAGGCGCGCGAGCACGGTCTCCACACGCGTGCCGCGGCGCAGGCTCTTGACGACCGCCATGTGCACCGCGTTGAGCCGCTTGTTCTCGAGGATCAGCCGCCCGCGGCGCTCGAACAGGCCAGGCCGCCCGCCGACGCCCTTCAGGCGGTCGCCCTCGACCGGGCCGGGCGCGATCGCGTTGATCTGGATCTCGGGGCCGAGGAAGCGCGCCGAGGCCTCGACGAGCGCGCGCTGGCCCGCCTTCGAGACGGCGTAGTCGGCGCGGTTGGGGTAGGCCACCGCGAGGTGCTTCTCGCCGCCGAAGTAGCTCGAGACGTTGAGGATGTAGCCGCTGCCCTGCTGGCGCATCGTGGGCACGACGGCGTGCATCAGCGCGTAGTTCGACACCAGGTTGGCGTCGAGCGTGTAGCGCCAGGCGTCCACCCCCATGTCGACGACCATCTCCTCGGCGCCGGCGACGCCGGCATTGTTGATGAGGTAGTCGATGCGGCCGAAGGCCTTGATCGTCTCCTGCACCGCGCGCTCGAGCGACGCCAGGTCGCCGACGTCGATGCCGGCCAGCGTGCGCACGCGCTTCTCGGCGCCGCTGTAGCCGATGTCGCTGAGCTCGCCGAGGATGCGCTCGCGCGCCGCGTCGAGCTCGCTGGCGCGGCGGGCGACCATCATCACGCGCGCGCCGCCGATCGCGAGCAGCCGCGCCACCTGGCCGCCGATGCCGGCCGAGCCGCCGGTGATCAGCACCGCCTTGCCGGTGTGCAGGCCGGTCAGGTTCTCGGTGAAGCCGAGCGTGGAGCGCCGCGCGCCGGTGGCCTCGATGATCGACGACGGCAGCAGCAGGTTGATCTGCTCGACGTGGCGCTCCTTGAACAGCAGCCGCGCCGCGTGGCCGGCGGCGAACGGCACGTTCTCGCCCTCGTGGTTACCGTAGCGGATGATCTGGTTGCTCCACTCCATGCGGCGGCAGCGCGCGTTGCGCACGTCCACCTCGCTCTCGCCGCGCCAGACGCGGATCAGCTCCTCGACCGCCGAGGTCAGGCACTTGGCCCAGGTGTTGCCGGCGCCGTCGTCGCCGTTGCTGACGAACACCAGCCGCGGGTCGAGCGGCAGGTCGTCGCGCTCGCGCCAGTGGCGCGACAGCGTGCGCGCGAGCGCGATCGCGCCGCCCACCTCGTCGTCGATGAAGGCGTCGACGTCGTCGTCGGCGGCGTCGACCATCGAGCCGGTGAAGCGCCCGGCGCCGTGCGCGGGCAGCGCGACGACGCCGTAGATCGGCTGGCCCTCGGCGGCGAACTCGTCGAGCACGGCGGTCATCGAGTCGGGGTCGGTGCGGTCGAAGCGGCGCACCTCGATCTGGCGGTCGAAGCGCTGGCCGCCCAGGCGCTTGGTCGCCTCGTCGACGTCGGCCGCGCGCGCCAGGCCGAGCACGACCTGCGCCCCGGCCTCGGCCTGCACGCGGGCGATCGCCAGCGCTTCGCTGAGCTGGTCGCCGGCGGCCACGAGCACCGTCAGGCCAGACGCGTCGACGGTGCGCAGCGTCGGCCGCGACATCAGCACCGAGCCGCTGTCGGTGGCCACGCGCATGCCGTGGCTGATCTCGAACTCGTGGCCGTTGAACGCCGCCGAATCCTCGCTGCCGAGGAACACGCACGCCGCGGCGACGTCGCGCGGCACCGGGAACGTCTTCGTCGGCGATTCGCCGTCGATCGCGCGGGCGAGCGTCATGCGGTCGAAGAAGCCCTGCGCCGTGGTGCCGGGCTCCTGGCCCTTGAGCTTGTCCATCGCCGCGAACACGTTGCGGATGCGCTCGCTGCGGATCGGCCCCGGGAACACGGTGTTGACGCGCACGCCGCGCGCGCCGAGCTCGACCGCGAGCTCCTGCGACACCGCGTTCAGCGCCGCCTTCGGCACCACGTAGGCGGCGCGGCCGTAGTAGTCGGTGCGCGAGAACACGGTCGAGACGTTGATCACCGACGCCCCCGGCGCCAGCGACGCCGCGGCCGCGCGCACGACGTTCCACGCCACGCACAGGATGTTGCGCACCGCGTCGCCGAGCGTCTCGGTGTCGGCGGCGCCCTCGGCGCGCAGTTCGTCGAGCTCGGCGGCGGTCAGCGGCACCTTGGCCAGCGGCTGGCGCGGGCCGGCCGAGCCGGCGTTGTTGACGAGGACGTCGATGCGCCCGTGGCGCGCGATCGCCGCCGCCACGCCGGCGCGCACCTGCTCGGGGTCGGCGGCGTCCATCACGACGGCGCTCGCGCGATCGGCCGGCACGCCGGTG
Organism: uncultured Burkholderiaceae bacterium; assembly: GCA_938022295.1. GTDB lineage: Bacteria > Pseudomonadota > Gammaproteobacteria > Burkholderiales > Burkholderiaceae_C > Calidifontimicrobium. The sequence goes on along the minus strand of CALIDR010000010.1, from coordinate 11,579 downwards.
TCGGCCACCGCGGCGGCGATCGCGGCGTCGAGCCGCTCGGCGCTGCGGCCGGTGAAGACGACGGTGGCGCCCTCGCGCAGGTAGGCGCGCACGATCTCGCTGCCGAGGTTGCCGGCGGCGCCGGTGACGAGCGCGACCTTGCCGGCCAGGCGTCCGGCGGCGGCAGTGTCCACGGCGGCAGTGGGCAGGCTTCTGGCGTTCATCGCGGGCTCCGATCGTGGGCAGGGCAGGGTGGCAGTCGGGGGGGCGTTGGGGTGGCGGCGCGGGGTCACGGGCTCGCCCGTTCGCCGGCGGCCCAGCGCTCGAACAGCGCGTCGCGCCCGCGCAGGCCGGTGGCCGGCAGCGCGTGGTTGACGAGGTAGGTCGCGCCGGCGTGGCGGTTGTCCCACATCGACTGGTGCGCCTCGGGCAGCTTCGACCACGGCACGACGGTCGGCTCGGTGACCTCGAGCAGCCCGGCGGCGATGCGGTCGTTCATCCGCGTGACCTCGTAGGCGTTGCACAGGTGCGTGCCGAGGATCGACGCGGTGGGCATCAGGATGCGGCGCTGGCGCGTCCAGACCTGCGGCGCGTAGAACGTGTAGCGCTTGTGCGCCATGTCCTCGCAGTAGACGACGCGGCCGGTGAACGGCTTGACGAGCGAGGTCGAGACGCCGAGCGCGTCGTGGCCGGCGCGCTCGAACACCAGGTCCGGTGCGCCGCGCGGGTTGTCGGGGCTGCGCAGCAGCGCACCCACGGCATTGCCGAACGGCTTGAGCGTCTTCTCCTGGAAGTCGCGCACCGCCTGCTTGAAGGCCTCGATGTCGGCCTTCGCGTCGGGCAGGCGCGGCATCGTCTTCGGCCAGTCGAACGCGTGGCCGACGCGGCGGCGGATCTCCTCGAGCGAGACGACGCCGGCCAGCGCGTCCTCGAAGCCGAGCGACTGCACGAACTCGCGCTGGGCGTCGGTCGCGGTGGCCACCACGGTGCGCGCGCCCATCGCGCGCAGCGCCTCGATCATCTCGAGGCCCGTGGCGTCGAGCAGCGCGTCGTCGGCCACGCCGTAGTAAAGCAGCACCGATTCGCCGCCCTGCGCGTGGGCGCGCGCGAGCATCGTCTCGGCGCTGCACGAGCCGGACTTGCCGACGAAGCTGAAGTGGTAGCCCGACGACGCGCCGTAGAACGCGAGCGCGCCGCCTTCGGCGAGCAGCTGGAAGCTGCGCGGGAACGCCGTCTCGCCGGCGTGCGAGACGACGCAGTCGGCGAGCCTGCCGTTGTTCATCGCGCGGTAGGCCTCGAGCAGCGGCGCTCCGGCCGCTTCCCACGCCTTCGCCGCCTCGGCGTCCTCGGGCACCGGCGTGAACAGCGCCTCGAACGCCGGCGCCTTGCGGTCGATCGCACCGACCGCGCCTTCGCGCTTGACGGCCTCGACCCGCGCCGGGCTCGACACCAGGCCGGTGGCCACGAGGCCGGCGCGGATCGCACTCTTCAGCGCGTCCAGGCCGGTGCCGGTCGACGCGCCCTCGACGAAGATCGTCTGCCCGGGGCGCACCTGCAGCGTCGTGAACAGCGCCCGGTTGACGGTGCCGAGGTTGAGCGTGTAGGCGCCCGCCTGCTCGAGCGTCAGGTCGCCCGGCACGTGGTGCAGCTGCGGCGCCTGCACGAGCAGGAACTGGGCGTGGCTGCCGGTCTCGCTCTCGTAGCCCTGGATGCGGAAGCCCGCGAACATCGGGTCGCGCCCGGCCTGCGGCGACAGCAGGTCGGTCTGCCCGGAGTAGATCGAGACCAGGTCGCCGACCTTCAGCCGGCCTTCCTTGCGCGCCTCGCTGCCGAGCGCGGCGACGAGCGCGATGCCGCCCGAGCCGGTGATCTGGATGTCCTCCTCGTGGTTGTCGAACGCCGACACCGGGATGCCGGTCAGCGCCCAGATGTCGTTGAAGTTGACTTCCGAGGCGAGCACGTAGACGACGGCCTCGTTCGGCCCGGGTGTGGGCACCGGGAAGATCAGCTCGACCTCGCTGTCCAGCGGCCGCCCGAAGCGAGGCGCGCCGGTTTCGGGGTCGCGCTCGACGCCGAAGCCGATCTGCCACTTCGGCATCTTCGTGACGCCGGGGAAGAACGGCGCGCCCAGCGGCAGCAGTTCGCCCTGCGCCTGCAGCGCCGCGGCCAGGCCCGGCTCGCGCGCGAGGCGCTTGACGCCGCCGCGGCGGATCGGCAGCGGCGGGCTGCGCTTTTCCATGAACTCCGCGATGCCGGTCTTGCCGCCCTCGGGGTCGACGATCGCCTGCGCGAACAGCTCCGCCTCGCGTGCCAGCCCGGCGGCGATGCCTTCGCGCAGGCCGGTGGCGATCGCGTCGAGCGCGCGGTCGCGCGCGCCGCCGCGGCCGGCCCAGGCGAGCTGGGCGTGGATCATCTTCAGGTGCCCGTCGGCCAGCGCCGCGTCGAGCAGCGCGGGCAGCGGCGCGGCCCACGACGCCGTCATCGCGCGGCGCTCGGCGAAGCCGCGGCCGAGCGGCGAATCCTCGCCGCGCGCGATGTACTCGCGCAGCCGCTGGTGGGCGAGCGACAGCGCGTCGTCGGCGCCGGCGACGACCTCGTCGGCGATGCCCATCGCGTGCGCCGCCTCGGCGTCGAACGAGCGGCCGCCGAGGATCATCTCGAGCGCGTCGACCAGGCCGTCGAGCCCGCGCCGCGACGCCAGCAGCCGCGGCAGCCGCTGCGTGCCGCCGTAGCCGGGCAGCAGGCGCAGCCGGATCTCGGGCTGGCCGAAGCGCGCCACCGGCTCGGCGATGCGCCAGTGGCAGGCGAGCGCGAACTCCATGCCGCCGCCGAGCGCGACGCCGTTGATCGCGGCGATGCAGGGCTTGCCCATCGCCTCGATGCGGTTGAACGCGAGCTGCGCGTTGTTCGGCAGCACGCGTGCCTGCTCGAGGTTGCGCACCTCCTCGAGCAGCTGGCGGATGTCGGCGCCGGCGACGAAGCTGGAGCCGTCGCCGGTGAAGACGACGCCGGCGACGTCGTCGCGCCGCGCGAGGTGGTCGACGACGATGTTCAGCTCGTCCAGGGCGCGCTCGTTGAGCGCGTTGACCGGCGGGTTGGTGACGAACACGGTCGCCACCCGCTTGCCGGGGACGACCTCGTTGTACTGGATGCGGAAGTAGCGGTGGCGCTCGAACAGCTGCTGCTCGTCCGACAGCTGCTGGGCGCGCTTCCACGCCGCGATCGCGCGCGAGAGCTCCTCGATCGACTCCGGGTTCTTCAGCGTCGTCGCGTCGCCGACGTCCTGGTCCTCGACGAGCGCGCGCACCATGCGGCGCATGTACTTGCCGCTGCGCGTCTCGGGGAACTGGCTGACCTCGATGAAGTCGCCCGGCACCGCGACGGCGCCCTTTTCCTGCCGCACCAGCTCCGACAGCCGCCGGCGGTCGTCCTGCGTCAGCCGGCGCCCGGCGGCGGGCTTGACGAACGCGAGCGGGGTGAGCCCCTTCTCGCGGTGCGGCGCGCCGACGACGATCACGTTGCCCACCGGGGAGTCGGGGTCGAGCTGCTTGTCGCGCAGGATCGCGCCTTCGATCTCCTCGGTGCCGATGCGGTGGCCGCTGACGTTGATCACGTCGTCGCTGCGCCCGTGCAGCGAGAAGCCGCCGTCGGCGTAGCGCACCGCGAAGTCGCCCTGCGTGTAGGCCCACGCGCCCTTCCAGCGCGACCAGTAGGTCCTGGTCCAGCGTTCGCCGTCGCCGCGCCAGCTCGGCACGACGCGCAGCCCGGCGCCGTGGCGCTCGACGGCGAAGCCCTCGGCGTCGCCCCACACGGTGCGCGCGAGGTAGGGGTAGGGCGCGGCGATGACGATCTCGCCCTTCTCGCCGATCTCGGCGAAGCGCCACGGCGCGCCGCCCTGCGCCTCGGGGCGCGGGAACGGCTGCGGCGGCGGCGGCGGGGCCGAGACGTCCTCGACGCGCACGTCGCCGACGATCCACGGCAGCGGGTAGGTGTGGGCGTCGGCGCGCAGCGGGAAGTCGCCGTTGCCGTAGAAGTGCGTCCACGCGATGCCGCCGTGCTCGGTCGCCCAGTACGAGTTGATGTACCAGGGCGTCATCAGCTCCATGCCGAACTGCTGCACCGCCGGCGACGTCGGCTCGGCGCAGAACGTGGCCACGCGCAGCGTGGCCATGTCGTGGCGCTTGACGTCCTCGACGTTCTGCGGGTCGGTCATCACCGTCTTCAGGAACGTGACGCCGGCCTTGAAGATCGAGACGCGGTAGCGCTCGATGATCGACGCGAAGCGCCCGGCGTGCGGGAACACCGGCGCGCCCTCGGTCATCACGCTCGTGGTGCGCGTCAGCAGCGCCGCCGAGATCATGTAGCTCTGGCCGGTGATCCAGCCCGGGTCGGCGACGACGTACATCACGTCGCCCGGGCGGGCGTCGAACGCGACCTTCATCGTGTGCGCGATGCCGGCGGTGTAGCCGCCGTGCACGTGCACCACGCCCTTGGGCTTGCCGGTCGAGCCCGAGGTGTAGATGAAGAACATCGGGTACTCGGCGTCGAGCCTGGCCGGCGGCACGACGGCCCAGACCGCGCGCACGAACGCGTCGGCCGGCAGCGCGACCAGTTCGGCCTCGCTCGCGACGCCGGCGGCGGCCAGCAGCGGGGCGAGCGCGGCGTCGGTCAGCTCGTGGCTCCAGCGGTCGCGCTCGGGGCGCCAGACGAGGTCGGGCTGCGCGGTGTGGCGCACGACGACGACCGCCTGCACCCGCGGCGGCGTGTGCACGAGCGCTTCGGCCAGCGCCATGCGCACCTGCGCCGCGTCGGCGGCGGCCAGCCCCGTGCGGCCGAGGTCGCGCAGCGCGCGGCCGACGCCGCGCATCACGTCGCCGCGCAGCAGCGTGACCTCGCCGGCCAGCGTCTCGTCGAGCGTGGCGAGCAGCTGCTGCGCCTGCGCGGGGGTCAGCGGCAGCGTCTTCAGGCGCTGCTCGACGACGGCGCGCGCGGCCGCCAGCGGCACGAAGTTGTCGAGCGCGGGGTCGGTGTACGCCGTCTTGTACGGCACGACCTGCGCCATGCGGTAGCCGCCGTCGGCGGTGATCACGACCTTGGCGCCGGCGTCGTGGATGCGATCCGACAGCGTCTTGTCGGAGAAGCCGCCGAACACCGGCGTGTAGACGATGCCCAGCCGCTTGGCGGCCTCGGTCCAGTACAGCTGCTGCGGGATGTTGGGCAGGTTCAGCGCGATGCGGTCGCCCGGCTGCAGGCCGAGCTCGCGCAGCGCGACGGCGCACTTGGCCGTCTCGAGCAGCAGGCGCTTGCGCGAGACGCGGTAGCCCTCCACCGGCGCGCCGCGGCCGCCGTCGGCGGCCATGTCCCAGCGGTCGCCTTCGAAGATGAAGGCGTCCTCGTCGCCGTGGCCGGCGAGCACGTGGCGGTCGACCTCGTTGAAGCCGGCGTTGGTCAGCCCGCCCGAGAACCAGCGCCAGTGCGGCGGCTGGCTGGCGTCGAACGCGCGCTCCCAGGGCGCGAAGCCGTCGCCGAGCGCGGTCGCCACCGGCGCTGCGGTGGCCGCGCACCAGCCCTGCCAGCGGCCGGCGGCGTCGTCGAACGTCAGCCAGGCGCCGGCCGGGCCGATCGCGGCGTCGGCCTCGGGGCCGACCCACCAGTGGACCTCGCGCTTGGCGATCGCGCCGTGGAACGCGCCGGGGTCGGCGAGGCAGGCGTCACGCTGGCGCTGCCAAGTGGCGCGGTCGCGGATCGGGTTGCGCTGCGCGGGCGGCGGGGGGACGGCAGGCGGCTCGGTGGCGCGCTGGGTGTCGATCGGGTCTCGGCCGGACATCGTCTCGCCTCCGCTCGGCGTGGATGCCCGCACGGGTGCGGGCATGGGTGCAGGGTGTCGCGAGTCGTCGCGGGCACTGCCGCTGTCCCGAACGATCACTCTGGCATCAGCTTATACCTAGTGTGGAGCCTATGGAAACAAAGAAATACTTAATAGTTCGCTAAGCGACCCTTTCGTCGTTGCGGCGCAGCATGCACGGCGCCCGCTGCCGTGCGGCTCAGGCCGCAGGCTCCAGCCCGAACTGCATCGACGCCAGCCGCGCGTACAGGCCGCCGCGGGCGACCAGCTCGGCGTGGGTGCCGGTGTCGACGATGCGGCCGCCGTCCATCACGACGATGCGATCGGCGCGCTGCACGGTTGCCAGGCGGTGCGCGATCACGATCGTCGTGCGGTCGGCCATCGCCGCCTCGAGTGCGGCCTGCACCATGCGCTCGCTCTCGGCGTCGAGCGCGCTGGTGGCCTCGTCGAGCAGCAGCAGCGGCGGGTTCTTCAGGATCGCGCGCGCGATGCTGATGCGCTGGCGCTGGCCGCCCGACAGCCGCACGCCGCGCTCGCCGAGGAAGGTGCGGTAGCCGTCGGGCAGCGCGGTGACGAAGTCGTGCGCGAACGCCGCCTTCGCCGCCGCGACGACCTCATCGTCGCTCGCCTCGGGGCGGCCGTAGCGGATGTTCTCCATCGCGTCGGCGCTGAAGATCACGCTGTCCTGCGGCACGATGCCGATGCGCCGTCTGAGCTCGGCGAGGGCGACTCGGTTCACCGGCACGCCGTCGATCTCGACCGTGCCCTGCTGGGCGTCGTAGAAGCGCAGCAGCAGCTGCAGCACGGTGCTCTTGCCGGCGCCGCTCGGGCCGACGAGGGCGACCGTCTCGCCGGCGCGCACGTCGAGGTCGAAATCGGCGAGCGCGGGGTGCTGCGGGCGCGACGGGTAGTGGAACGTGACGTCCCTCAGCCGCACCGTCGAGCCGCCGCGCACCGGCGGCAGCGGCAGCGGCTGCGCCGGCTCGCGCACCGGCGAACGCGCGGCGAGCAGCTCCATCAGGCGTTCGGTCGCGCCGGCGGCGCGCAGCAGGTCGCCGTAGACCTCCGACAGCACCGCCACGGAGCCGACGAGGATGATCACGTAGACGACGGTCTGCCCGAGGTGGCCGGCGGTGACGCGGCCGTCGAGCACCGCCTGCGTGCCCTGGTACAGCCCCCACAGCAGCGCGGCGAACGTGGCGGTGATCATGAACGCGACGAGCAGCGCGCGCACCCGCGTGCGGCGCAGCGCGGTGTCGAACGCGCTCTCGGTGGCGGCGTCGAAGCGCGCCGCCTCGCGCGGCTCCTGGGTGTAGCTCTGGACGACGGGGATCGCGTTGAGCACCTCGGCGGCGATCGCGCTGGTGTCGGCCACGCGGTCCTGGCTCGCGCGGCTGAGCCGGCGCACGCGGCGGCCGAAGTACAGGCTCGGCAGCACGACGAGCACGAGGATGCCGAGCACCTGCGTCATCACCCAGGGGTTCGTCACCACCAGCATCGCCAGTGCGCCGGCGCCCATCACGACGTTGCGCAGGCCCAGGCTCAGGCTCGAGCCGACGACGGTCTGCACGAGCGTGGTGTCGGTCGTCAGGCGGCTGAGCACCTCGCCGGTCTGCGTGGTCTCGAAGAACTCGGGGCTCTGCTGCACGACGTGGCGGTAGACGGCGTTGCGCAGGTCGGCGGTGACGCGCTCGCCGACCCAGGTCACCATGTAGAAGCGCGCCGCCGAGAACAGGCCGAGCGCGGCGCCGACGCCGAACAGCGCCAGGAAGTGCTCGCGCAGCGCCATCAGCTGCTCGCCGGGCTCGGGCTTGACGAGGCCCTCGTCGATCATCTGCTTGAGCGCGAGCGGGAAGACGAGCGTCGTCGCCGCCGCGAGCAGCAGGAACAGCAGCGCCAGCGCGATGCGGCCGCGGTACGGGCGCAGGAACGGCAGCAGCCCCGACAGCGAGCGCACGCGCCGCGCGGCCGGCACTTCGGGCTCGGCGGTGGCCGCCGCAGCGGGCGGGACGCGGATCGTCGACGAGGGCATGAGCGGCAGTGTAGGAGGCTCCGTGGTGCGGCGTAGCCCGAGGCATCGACCGCCACGTCGGCGACCGTCGCCCCTTCCGGCGCATAGGGACCACCCGTTTCCGGGGTCCGCGGCGATCGGATTCGCGCCCGTCGGGCTTCGCTTTGTGGTCGAATCGTCGTCGAGGCGGCGCCGTCGGCGACGCCGCCGTCGCGATGACCGATCCGACCCGAGACCTCCGCGATCCGTCCTGGCTGCGCCGCGCGCGCACGCTGGCGCTGCGGCTCGGTCCGGTGGGGGCGACGGCGGCGCTGAGCGCCTTCGCGACCGCCCTCGTCGTCGCGCTCGCGGTGCCGCTGGCGCTCGTGCTCGGCAGCGGCATCGGCGCGGCCGCCACCGTGGCGGCGGCCAGCGCGCTGGCGCTCGCGCCGCCGCTGGGCTGGCTGCTGGTGCGGTTGCTCTACAAGCTACAGGCCGCGCGGCGTCAGCTCGTGCTGCAGGCCACCCGCGACCCGCTGACCGGCTGGCCGAACCGGCGCCACTTCGTCGCCGCGGCCGAGCGCGAGTGGTCGCGCTGCCAGCGCTACGGCGTCGACGGCGCGCTGCTGCTCGTCGACCCGGACCATTTCGAGCGCCTCAACGAGACGCACGGCACGGCGTGCGGCGACGCGGTGCTGCGCGAGTTCGCCCGCGCGGTGGCGCAGACGCTGCGCCCGGCGGACCTGATCGGCCGCTTCGGCGGCGAACTGCTCGCGGTGTTCCTGCCGCACACCGACCCGATCGGCGCGCTCGACGTCGCCGAGCGGCTGCGGCTGCAGCTCGGCGACCTGCGCGTCGACTGGGGCGGGGTCGCGGTCGGCACGACGGTCAGCGTCGGCGTGGCGAGCGTCAACGCCGCGCAGACGTCGGTCGACGCGCTGATCCAGGACGCCGACGCGGCGCTGCAGGTGGCCAAGCAGGCCGGCCGCAACTGCGTGCGCGCCGCACCGGTGCTGCCGCGCGCGGCCGCGGTGCGCGGCTCGTCGATCGGCGACCGTCGCGCGGCCGGGCTCGGCTGACCCTCGCCTACAGCCGCAGCGGCGCGGCGTAGCCCGTCATCTCGAGGTAGCCGGCACCGGCGCGCCGGCCGGCCGCGTCGCGCAGCTCGCTCAGGCCTTCCCAGTAGATCGCACCGGTCGAGCCGCGGCTGTCGAGCTCCTGCGCGTCGAGCAGCGCTTCGACGCCGAAGCGGCCGGCCGGGGTGTCGATCTGCCACTGCACCGGGTACGTCGCCTGCGACGCCGGGCTCGTCCAGCGCCGCCCGGGCGTGAACGCGACGGCGTCGGCGGCGAAGTTGCGCACCGGGCCGCCCGCGGCGCGGAAGCTGCCACCCGCCCACAGCGCCGTGCCGTCGGCGCGGCGCAGGCGGAACGCGGTCAGCGCGCCGCCGTCGTCGAGGTTCATGCCGATCCAGTCCCAGCCGACGGCGTCGGGATGCAGCACGGTCTCGCTCCACTCGTGGTCGAGCCAAGCGCGCCCACGCACCGGCAGCCGCCGCGCGCCGAGCTGCAGCGTGCCGTCGACGGCGAGCTGCGGCTGGCTGTAGTAGTGGCTCGCCTGCTCGAACGCCGGCCCCTTGCGGCTGAAGCCGGCCTCGCCCTGCAGCAGCAGCGGCTGCGTCGTCGACAGGGTCAGCTCGAATCCGAAGCCGGCGTCGCGGTCGCCGAACCGCGCCGCGTAGCGGCTGCCACCGTCGGCGTCGGCGCGCGCGAAGCGCCAGTCGCCGAGGTGCACGCGGGTGTCGTCGAGCGCGGCCGCGGCGGGCACGGCGGCCGGGTCGCCGCTCCAGCGCGCGATGCGCTGCGCGTGCCGCAGCCGCCCCTCGCCGAGGTCGGTGACCGCCGCGTGGGCGAACAGCAGCTGGCGCGGCGCGAAGCGGCTCGCGCTCGCGGCCCACGCCGCCGCGTGGGCGGCGCGGGTGCGGAAGAACGTGAGCTGGAAGCCGAAGCGCTCGGCCCCCGCTTCGAGCGCGCCGGTGGCGTACCACCACTCGGTGCGGAACTCGGGGTGCGCGCCGTGGTCGCGCGGGAACACGAGCACGCGCGGTTCGATGCGCGGCACCGCGGCCGTGCCGGCGAGCGGCCAGCCGAGCGCGGCGGCGAGCAGCGCGCGCCGCGGCAGCGGCCATCCGGCAGTGGTCACCAGTCCTCCTTCACCGCCAGCACGGCGTCGCGCCCGGCGGCGGCACGCGCGCTGAGCGCCGCCGTCGCGCTGCCGGCCACGCCGACCGCGGCGCACAGCAGCGCGAGCCGCCCCCACGGCAGCAGCAGCTCCATCGTCCAGTGGAAGCTCTGCGGGTTGACCACCTTCACGAGGACGACGCTGACCGCGAGCCCGAGCGCCAGGCCGACGAGCGCGCCGGCGGCGGTCCACGCCGCGCCTTCGCCGGCGACGACGCCCACCACCTGCCGCCGCGTCAGCCCGAGGTGCACCAGCAGCCCGAACTCGCGCCGCCTGGCCAGCACCTGCGCCGAGAAGCTCGCCGCGATGCCGAACAGCCCAATGCCGATCGCCACCGCCTGCAGGTAGTAGGTGACGGCGAAGCTGCGGTCGAAGATCGCCAGCGAGATGGCGCGGATCTGCGCCGGCACCGCGAACTCGATCAGCGCCGGGTCGGGGGCGAGCGCGCGCACGGCGGCCTGCACCTCGGCCAGCCGTGCGCCGTCGGCGAGCCAGACCGCGAGGTCGTTGACGCGCTCGTCGCCGGTCAGCGCGCGGTACGTCGTGTCGGCGATCGCGACGGCGCCGAACTGGCGCGCGTAGTCGCGCCAGACGCCGCGCACCTCGAACGCCACCCGCTCGCCGCCGGCGCCGAGCGGCAGTTCGAGCACGCTGCCGGGCGCGGCGCCGTAGAGCGCGACCATCGCCTCGCTGACCCAGACGCCCGGGCGGTCGCCGCGCGCCGCCACCGGCGGCTCGACGAGCGGCAGCGCCTGCGCCGGGTCCGCCAGCGGCCGCGCGATGACGCTGACGGCGGGGCGCGCGGGGTCGAGCTGCAGCGAGCGCACGCGCAGCGCCTCGACGCGCGCCACGCCCGGCACCGCGGCAGCGGCGGCGACGAACGGCGGCGGCAGGTACGCGGTGTCGCCCGCGGCGCTGCCGTCGGCGGTACGCGCGTAGAGGTCGGCCGGCAGCACGACGTCGAGCCAGCGCGCCACGCCGTCGCGGAAGCTCGCCACCATCACCGTCAGTGCCACCGCCAGGCTCAGGCTCGCGACGACGCCGGCCACCGCGATCGTCGCCGCCTGGCGCTCGTGGCGCGCGCGCTGCAGTGCGAGCAGGCGCAGCGCGTCGCGCGGCGGCGCCGCACGGCCCAGCAGCAGCCCCACCGCAGCCGGCACGCAGGCGATGCCGCCGAGCAGCAGCAGCGCCACCGCGACGTAGGCCGCGATCGGCAGCCCCTGCCACGGCGGCAACAGCGCCAGCAGCGCGCCGGCAGCGAGCAGCAGCGGCCCGAGCCAGGGCGGCGCGACCGTCGCCGCCGTGCCGCCGAGGCCCTTCAACGCCTGCGCCGGCACGAGCGCCTGCGCCTGGCGGGCCGGCAGCCAGCCGCCGGCCACCGCCGCCGCGACGCCGAGGGCGCCGAACACGGCCGCCGCCGGCGCCGAGAACTGCAGCTCGGGCGCGATGCCGGGGAAGTAGCCGCCGCCCAGATCGCCGGCGAGCCAGCGCAGCGCGAGCCACGCCATCGCGGTGCCGAGCGCG
>CALIDR010000009.1 GCA_938022295.1 uncultured Burkholderiaceae bacterium | reverse complement strand
GACGTGCTCGAGCACCTGCGCGAGCCGGCGCGCGTGCTGCGCGCCTGCGCCGGCCTGCTGCGCGACGGCGGCTGGCTGCTCGCCTCGGTGCCCAACGTCGCCTACGCCGGGATGGTGGCCGAGCTGATGCACGGCCGCTGGACCTACGGCCCCGAGGGCCTGCTCGATCGCACGCACCTGCGCTTCTTCACCCGCGGCTCGTTCACGCGCCTGCTGCAGGAGGAAGGCTGGCGCGTCGAGCGCGTCGAGCCGATCGAGCTGACCTGGTACTACACCGAGTTCTGGACCCCGTTCGACCGCCTGCCGCCGACGGTCGCGCGCTACCTGCTCGCGCAGCCCGACGCCTCGGCGTACCAGCTCGTGTTCGCGGCCCGCCGCGCCGAGGTGCCGGCGGGCGCGGCAGCGCCGCTGGCGGCGCCGGTGCCGCCGGCCGACCCTGCGGTGAACGTGGCGGTCTACGCGTCGACGCTCGCCGCCGCGCCTGCCGGCGGCGGCCCTGCGCGCGGCGTGCACGCGCTCGGCCGCGTCGGCGACGCGGCGCAGACGATCGCCTTCCCGATCCCGGCCGACGTCGGCACGCCAGCGCACCTGCGCTGGTACCCGGCCGACCGCCCCGGCCTCCTGCACCTGCACGCCCTGCGCCTGCGCGACCGCCATGGCCACGTCGCCTGGGAGTGGGTCGCCGCGCGCGACGGCGACCGCTGGCTGCGCGACGCGGCGCGCCGGCAGATCGACGTCGGCGCGCCGACGGCCGACGGTGCGGCGACACTGCTGCTGCGCGCCGCCGAGCCGGCGCTCGACGTCCCCTGCGCCGCACTCGCGCCGGCCGGCGCGCCGTGGACGTTCGAGGCGGATTGCGGCTGGCCGCTGTCGGCCGACTACCTGGCGCTCGTGCCCGCTGCCGCCAGCGGCAGCGCACCGGCGCCGACCCCGTTCGCCGCGCCCGCCGCCATGGCCGCGCCGCCGCCGCGCGAGCCCATCGTCGAAGTCGTCGTGCCGGTGCATGGCCAGCTGGACCTCGTGCGCCGGTGCCTGGCCAGCGTCGTCGACGGCACCGGCGCCGTGCCGTGGCACCTGACGGTGATCGACGACGCGAGCCCCGAGCGCGAAGTCGGCCAGTGGCTGCGCGAGTTCGCCGCCGTGCACCCCGAAGCGACGGTCGTCGCCAACGCGCGCAACCTCGGCTTCGTCGCCACCGCCAACCTCGGCCTGCGGCTGGCGGGGAGGCGCGACGTCGTGCTGCTCAACAGCGACACCGAGGTGCCCCCCGGCTGGCTCGACCGCCTGCACCGCGCCGCCGTGTCCGACCCGCGCGCCGGCACTGTCACGCCGTTCTCGAACAACGCGACGATCTGCTCGTTCCCACGCTTCTGCCAGGACAACCCGCTGCCGCCGGGCCACACGACGGCCACGCTCGACCGCCTGTTCGCGCAGACCCACGCCGGCCACACGGTCGAGATTCCGACCGCGGTGGGCTTTTGCATGTACATCCGCCGCGACTGCCTCGACGACGTCGGCGCGTTCGACGCCGAGGCGTTCGGCGCCGGCTACGGCGAGGAGAACGACTTCTGCCTGCGCGCCAGCGCGCGCGGCTGGCGCCACCTGCACGCGCTCGACGTCTTCGTCCACCACGCCGGCGGGGCGAGCTTCAGCGAACGCCGGCAAGCGCTGCAGCAGCAGGCGCTGGCGGCGATGCGCCGGCTGCACCCCGGCTACGAGGAGCTGATCCGCGCCTTCGTCGCCCGCGACCCGGCGCGGCCGGCGCGCGAGGCGGTCGAGCGCCTGCTCGCCGGGGCCAGCGGCACCGGGGCCCAGCCGTGATCGACGGCCTGCGCGTCGTCGTCGTGCTGCCGGCGTTCAACGCCGCGGCCACGCTCGAGCGCACGTTCGACGAGATCCCGCGCCCGCTCGTCGACGAAGTCGTGCTCGTCGACGACGCGAGCCGCGACGGCACCGTCGAAGTGGCGCGGCGCCTGGGCATCGCGCACATCGTGCGCCACGAGCGCAACGCCGGCTATGGCGCGAACCAGAAGACGTGTTACGCGAAGGCGCTCGAGCTCGGTGCCGACATCGTCGTGATGCTGCACCCGGACTACCAGTACACGCCGCGCCTGATCCCGGCGATGGCGTCGATCATCGCCAGCGGCCTGTACCCCGTCGTGCTCGGCTCGCGCATCCTCGGCAACGGCGCGCTGCGCGGCGGCATGCCGGTCTACAAGTACGTCGCCAACCGGCTGCTCACCGCGTTCCAGAACCTGTGCACCGGCGCCAAGCTGTCGGAGTACCACACTGGATACCGCGCGTTCTCGGCGCAGGTGCTGCGCACGATCCCGATCGAGCGCAACGACGACGGCTTCGTGTTCGACAACCAGATGCTGGCGCAGATCATCGCCGCCGGCTACGGCGTCGCCGAGGTCACGTGCCCGACGCGCTACTTCGAGGAGGCGTCGTCGATCCGCCTCGGCCCGAGCGTCGTCTACGGCCTGGGCGTGCTCCACGTGTCGGTGCGGCACTGGCTGCACCGCCGCGGATGGCTCGAGTACCCGCTCTTCCGCCACCTGCCGGAGGCGACCGGCGTCGAGCCCGCAGGGCGCGACGGGCGCGCGCACACCTGAGCGGCGATGACGTCAGTGACGGTCGCCGATGACCGTCGCGTCGACGCAGGTCGACGTCAGCTTGCGGACGATCGCCGGTGCGTCGAAGGCTTCGGCGCGCAGCGACGCCGGCGGCGAACCGGGAGCCGCTTCCGCGAGCGACGCGGCGATGCGATCGGCGACGCCCCGTCGCCACAGCGCCGCCCGCGGCGGCAGCGTCGCGGCCGCCGTAGCCGCACCGAGGGCGCCTGGTCCGCTGGGCCACTCGGGGCGTATCGTGCCCGCCGGCGCAGCGGCGTCGCCGGGAATGCGTCGGGCCAGCGCCACCGCGCCGGACGCGCCGGCGTCGATCGCGGCCTGCAGCAGCACCTCGACGTGGTCACCGTAGAGCCGGTCGTCGTCGCGCAGCCAGCCGATCCAATCCCCTGTCGCGGCCGGGAGTGCGGTCGTGAAGGCTGCAGCAGGTGGCGTCGCGGCGCCCAGGGCGACGTGCCGCACGTCGAGCTGGTCCTCGAATGCCGCGCCGACCGCACGGCACGCATCGCCACCGACCTCGGCGACGACGATTTCCAGCGGCCGGTGCGTCTGGTTGGCCACCGTCGCGAGCGCCTCGCGCAGCCGGCCGGGGTCCCCGCCCGCGAGCACGACCAGCGTCACCCGCGGCCGCCGCGCCGGCTGTTCGGCCGCGGCGCGGAAGGCGTGGAAGGCCCCCTCGCGCCGCCGCTCGAAGTCCCAGCCCGAGAACACCGGCTCGAAGCCCGGCGCCGCCCGGCGCGTGCGGCGGTAGTAGGGGTAGTCGCGCGCGAAGCGCACGAGCGCCTTCACGATGCCCCAGCGGCGGCCGGCGAACGGCTGCGGCCCGCGCAGCGTGCGCAGGATCATGCCCAGACCCTGCGCGACGCAGCGCCGTCCGGCGAAGCGCGCGCGCAGCGCAAGGTTGGCGTAGACGCTGCCGAGCACGAGCAGCGGCTTGACCTCGTTCGGCGTCGCGTACGTGCGGTGCACGACGGCGCAACGCGGCAGGTAGCGCAGCCGCCAGCCGGCGCAGCGCAGCCGCCACGACAGGTCGACGTCCTCGCCGTACATGAAGATGCGCGGCTCGAAGCCCCCCACCGCACGCAGCGCCGCCGTGCGCAGCAGCACCGCGGCGCCGCTGCACCAGCCCGTGTCGAGCGTCACCGGGTCGTAGTCCTTCGGGTGCTCGTACGGGATCTGCCGCATCTCCCACGCCGCGACGTCGGGCGCGTCGGCGCGCGCGGTGTGCCACAGCCGCGCCAGCGCGCCGGGCTCGGGGATCGCGTCCTGGTTGAGCAGCAGCACGGCGTCCTCGGCGGCGCTTTCGAGCAGTGCGTTGACGCCGCGGCCGAAACCAAGGTTGCCGCGCCCGCCGCCGATGGTCATCGGCAAGCCGCCCGCGCGCACCCTCTCGTAGGCGTCGGCCAGGCCCGGCGTGGCCTGCGGCCCGGCGTCGTTGTGCCACAGGCGCAGGTGCAGGTCGAGGCCCTCGTCGCGCGCACGGACGAGGGCGTCGAGCGCGGCGCCGAGTTCGGCGACGTCGGGCCGAAAGACGACGATCAGGACGCCGATCATCGGCGCGGCGTCACGGCAGTACCCGCTTCGCGAGCCGCAGCACCCAGTCGCGCAGCGGCGCCGGCAGCACGCGCAGCGGCCGCGCGAGGCGCCCGGCCAGCCGCGCGTGGCGGGCGACGGCGGCATCGCGCTCGGCGCTCAGGCGCGCGACGTCGGCGTCGAGTCGCGCCTGCAGCGCAGCGATCTCGCGCTCGAGCTCGGCTGCACGCTGCGACGCCGCCTGCCGCTCGGCGATCGCGCGGTCGCGCGCCTGCAGCGCCGCCGCCAGTTCGCCCTGCAGCCGCAGCAGTTCCTTGCGGAAGAAGCGGGTGTCGAGGTGCGTCTGCGCGAGTTCCCGCAGCCGTGCCTCGTCGGCCGGCCGTTCGCGGCTGCCGTCGCCGGCGTCGCGGTAGATACCGTTCATCGTGGCCACCATCTCCTGCACCGATGTCAGCGCCGTCGGCGGCCTGCACGACGCGATGGCGAGGATCTCGGTGATCGCGCGCGCGAGCGCCGGCGGCGCCAGCCGCGGATCGTAGAGCGTGCCGCCGCCCAGCCGGCGCACGCGCTCGGCGAGCGCACCGTGGTCGGGCGCCAGCACCGGCAGGCCGGCGAGCCAGGCGTCCGACAGCGCGTAGCAGTGGCTCTCGGGCATGCCGGGCGGAAACCACGCCACGCGCACCCCGTGGCTGGCCACCAGTGCAGGCAGTTCCGCCGGCTCGAACGCGCCGTGCATCCACAGCCGCCCCTGCACCGTCCAGCCGGGCATCAGCTTCTGCGCCGTGTAGCCGAAGATCACGACGCGAACGTCGGGCGGCAGATGCGTCACCGTCTCGAGCAGCGCGGCCAGGCCCTTGTGCTCGCCGATCGCGCCGATCACGGCGACGTCGAAACGCTCCGCCTTCGCCTCGCCGCACGGCGGCTCGACCGGCAGCGGATCGGCACCGTTCTCGACCCGGCGGCACGTGCCCGCGCGGCCGAGTGCGGCGTCGGCGCGCGCGGCGATGTAGCCGCTCGGTGCCGTGCGTACCGCGGCGCCGGCCGCGAAGCGCAGCCGCAGCGCCCGCTCGGCGTCGCCCGCCGCCGCGTCGTCGAAACCGATGTCGTGCAGCGTCAGCACCACGGGCGCAGCGGTGGCCGCGTGCAGCACGGCCGCGGCGTCGCGCACGACCGCCGTCGTGCCGTGCGCGTGCAGCGCCCGCGGCACGCCGAGCGCGCCGGCGCGCGCGAGGTCGGCGAACGCACCGGCCGCGAGTGGAAAGAACGCGCCGCGCGCCGGCACCTCGACGACCGCCTGCGTCTCGCAGACGTGCACGATCCAGTCGGCCGGCCGGTGCGCGACGAGGTCGCGCACGAAGCGGTCGACGCCGCCGCCGTTCGGCGGCACGAGGTGCACGACGCGCGCGGTCTCGGCGGCCCCCGTCACGACCAGCGGTGCTCGAGCTTGACGATGCCCGTCTCGCGCGACGTGCCGGCGACGTCGAAGCGCCGCTCGACGTGGTCGAACATGCGCATGCCCTCGGGGTCCATCGCGTGGCTGCGGGCGACGTAGCGCCCGGGCAGCAGCGGCAGGCGCGGCAGCGTCAGCGCGTAGGCGTACAGGTGCGGCTCCACGCGCTGCAGCGCGAAGCCGTCCATTTCGGAGTAGCACCCCGCCACCGGCGTGCCGTCGACGCGCACGACGCCCACCGCCACCTGCGGCACGCGGTCGTCGGGCGAGTGGACGGTGCCGCTGACGACGAGGTCGCCGCCTTCGGGCACCGTCACCGGTTCGTCGGCCTCGACGCCGTTGAGCGCCATCCGGCGCACGTGGTAGATGCCGCCGCCGTCCGGCGCGGGCGGCGCCGCGGCGTCGCCCCGGGCCGGCGGCCGGCGCGCCTCGCCGGCGCGTTCCTCGTGCCACGCGAGGTATTCGCGCGTCACGTCGGCGGCGCTGCCGAACAGGCGCAGCTTGCCGCCGTGGATCCACGCCGCCTGCTGGCAGAGCTTCTGCACGTGGTACATGCTGTGCGAGCACAGCAGCAGCGTGCCGCCGCCGGCGAGGAAGCGCTCCATCCACGCGATGCACTTGCGCTGGAACGACTCGTCGCCCACCGCGAGCACCTCGTCGGTGATCAGCAGCTCGGGGCGCAAAGAGGTCGCGATCGCGAAGCCGAGCCGCACGACCATGCCCGACGAGTAGTGCTTGACCGGCTGGTCGACGTGCGCGCCGATGTCGGCGAAGGCGAGGATGTCGTCGACGCGCTCGGCCGTCTGCGCCGGCGACAGCCCCGCCAGCGCGCAGCCGAGCGCGATGTTCTCGCGCCCGGTGTACTCGGGGTGGAAGCCCGCGCCGAGCTCGAGCAGCGCACCGACGCGCCCGTTCACGGTCACCTCGCCGCGGGTCGGCCGTGCGACGCCGGCGATGATCTTCAGCAGCGTCGACTTGCCTGCGCCGTTGACGCCGACGAGTGCCGTCGACGCGCCGCGATGGACGTCGAACGTGATGCCATCGAGCGCCTGGAAGCTCGACGCCGCATGCGGCACGCCGCGCAGCTTGGCCCACAGCGACGCGATCTGGCCCGCGGCCGACGTGTGCAGCGGATACGCCTTGCCGACGTCGCGCAGCCGCACCAGCGGCGCGTCGCCCTCGGCGGCGGCCTGCGATGCCACCGCCTGCACCGCGGCCACGCTCTGCAGGTTCACAGCGCCTCTTCGAAGTGCGGCGACAGGCGCCGGAACACGACATGGCCGAGCACGAAGACCGCGCCGCAGAAGCCGAGCGCCGCCACTTCACGCAGCGCCGGCAGCGCACGGCCGTGCAGCAGCGCGTCGCGCGCCGCTTCCACCAGCACCGCCACCGGGTTCAGCAGCATCGCGTCGCGCAGCCACTCGGGCACCATCGCCGCACTGTAGAGGATCGGGCTGAGGTAGAACACCAGCATCAGCACGTGCGACAGCCCCTGCTCGAGGTCGCGCACGAACACGTGCACGCCGCTCAGCAGCAGGCCCAGGCCCGTGGCCAGCAGCGCGAGCGAGATCAGCACGAACAGCACCAGCGGCGCGCCACCGGCGTGCAGCGTCTGGCCGGTGAGCGCGATGAACGTCAGCACGACGACGTAGCCGACGAGCTGCACCGCAAAGCTCGCCGCCACCGCGGCGTAGACGACGAGCTCGTGCGCGAACGGGATCTTCTTGATGAGCGCCCCGTTGGCGACCACGGCGGCACTCGAGCGCAGCACCGCCTCCTGGAACGCCATCCACGGCCACAGCGCGACGGCGAGGAACACGACGAACGGCACCGTGCCGTCGGTCAGCGCACGCACGCGGAACACGGTCGTGAAGACGAACGTGTAGATGCCCAGCAGCGCCAGCGGATGCACGAACGCCCACAGTCCGCCGAGCAGCGAGCCCGCGAAGCGGTTCGTGACTTCGCGCTGGGCGAAGCGCAGGAACAGCCACCGCGACGCGTCCGATGCGGCCGGGATCATGACCCGCCGACGCCAGAGGCGCCCGCCGCACTCACGGGCGCGTGAACGAGCGCGCGACCGCCTCGATGGCCGCCGGATCGGCCGTCGCCGTCGCCAGCAGTTCGCGCACCTTGGCGCGCCTGGCCTCGGCCTGCAGTGCCGCGCGCACCTCCTGCTCGATCGCCGGTCGTGCTTCGTCGAAGCTGCGCGGCCCGGCCGCTCGCCGACCCTCGAGCCGCGCAACGTGGAAGCCGAACGGCGTTTCGACGACGCCGGTCAACTCGCCGGGCCACTCGAGGCGCGCCAGCGCGTCCTCGAACTCCTTGACCATCGTGCCGGCGGCGAACCATCCCAGATCGCCACCGCTGGCGGCCGTGGCGAGGTCGGCCGAACGCTCGCGCGCCAAGGCCTCGAATGATGCGCCCGCCTTCAGTTCGGCAAGCAGTGCCTCGGCGCGCTCGCGCGCGCCGCCGTCCTCGCTGCGGCCGATCAGGATGTGGCGTGCGCGGGTCTGCGGCGGCGACTCGTAGCGCTGCGGGTTGGCGAGATACAGCTCGCGCGCGCGGCGCGCGATGGCCGCTTCGTCGGGCGTGGCCGCGAGGTCGATCTCGGCCAGCCGTGCGTCGGAGAGGATTCTCTCGCGCGCCTGTTTCAGCAGCGCGGCGACGACGGGATCGCGGTCGAGCCCGTCTTGTTCGGCCTCGGCGGCGAGCAGGCGACGCACGTAGAGATCCTCGGCCTGGCGGGCGACGTTTTCGGGCCGCGACAGCGTCGCGTCACGCGACGCGAGCGGAATGCGCTGCGCGGCTGCGCGGATATCGGTGGCGTCGACGGCGGCCTGCGGCCCCTTGAGCAGGACGGGTGCGTCGGCGGCTGCGGACTCGACCGCGACCGCGCACGCGATCACCGCGATCGAGACCGTCCAGACGATGCCTCGCCGGCGGGTGGAGATCATCTGCAACATCGTGAAAGTCGGGAGACAAAAGGAAAAAGGCGGGGTCGCCCCCGCCTTCGTCACAGCCGAAGCAGTCCCGATTACGGGCGCGTCGCGCGGTGCGGGAAGGTCTGGCCGAAGTTGCCGGCCGTGCCCGCGGCGACGGCGCTGTTGACCAGCTCCGACACCGCCGAGCCGATGATCGGCAGGCCAACACCCGACAGACCCGGCGTCGCGAGGCGGACCCAGCCTTCGCTGTACGGGATCGTCAGATCCTTCTTGGCGACGGCTGCACCCAGCGCCGAGGCCTGACCGGCGGCGTTGAACGTCAGCACGCTCACCTCGCCGCAGAACGTCAGCGGCGCCGCCGGAACCCCCGGAGAGATCACGAACTCGGTCGACGCGGAAACGAAGCGCTCTTCGCGGTCGGCCGTCGTCGCGCCGGTGCGGTTGCCGGTGCCGGACGTCGAGCCGGCCGCGACGCTGATGCCGGTTACACAGATCTGACCGGCGGTCGTGGTGACGTTGCCCGGCGTGAAGTAGTTGGAGACCACCGCCGTCGCTGCGTTGGTGTCATCGAGCGTCAGGTTCGTGTACAGGTTCTGACCCGTGCCGGCCGGCGAACCGCCTTCGTACCAGCGCGCCACGTTGTAGCGGCGGGTCGGCATCGAGAAGATCCAGTCGGTCTTCGCGAGCAGACCGACGTCGGTCACGTACTCGTTGGTCACCGAAGTCACGGCCAGCGCCGCGGTCAGCGCTCCCGCCTGGTTGCGCGTCGCCACGCCGTCCGGGAGATTGGCGAGATCCGCGTTCAGGTACGGCGTCGACAGATCCGGGAAGTCGTACTGCGCCGGGGCGACGGCCGACGTCGCAGCGGTCGGCAGCGCGGGCGTGCCGCTGGCAGCGACGCTGTTGTCGGCCACCCCGCCGCGCAGCAGCGGGTCGGACGTGAAGAGACGCGCATTCGCGACGGTCACCGGCGTGGCCGCCTGCGGGAACAGCACGATGTTGCCGTAGCCAGCCGTGCCGCCCGCCGCCTCACGCGCCTCGACGGCTGTCGCCGCGCCGGTGTACGACGACGCC
This sequence comes from uncultured Burkholderiaceae bacterium, assembly GCA_938022295.1. GTDB lineage: Bacteria > Pseudomonadota > Gammaproteobacteria > Burkholderiales > Burkholderiaceae_C > Calidifontimicrobium. The sequence goes on along the minus strand of CALIDR010000009.1, from coordinate 8,470 downwards.
TTCGGCACGTTGATGATCGTCCAGTTGGTCATCAGGCCGGTGGTCGGTACTTCGAGACCCTTGTTTTGCGCGGTGCCCGAGGTACCGGCAGGACCGTAGGCCGTCGAGTCGTTGAACAGCGCGTTCACCGCCGCCGAGTTGCAGTTGCGCGGCACGCCGCTGACGTGCTTGATGCTCTCGAACAGGGAACTCGCGTCGACCGTCGTGACCGGCGGGATGTCGGCCATGTTCAGGATTTCGACGTAGCCTTCGCTCACCTCGGTCGCCTTCTGAGCATCGGTCAGCGCCTGGTTCAGTCGCGCCGTCACGAACGAGGCGCCGCTGACGTTGTTCGGCAGCGTGCAGGACTTGTCGTTGGTCACCAGCTTCGGAAGGCCGTTTTCGCCACGCGTGATCGCCGCGGCCCAGACATCGCCGGGCGACATCAGCACGGTGATGTCGAACACGTCGTCCGAGTTCGACGCGCTGCGGAAGCGCACCTTGACCGCCTTCGCGTTGCGCGTGTCGGTGTTGACGATGTTGATGTAGGTGTCGTTGCCGTTCTGGACCGAGTAGTACGGCACGATGTTGATGTGGCCGATGCCGTCGGTGTTGACCTCCAGCACGGTGGCGGCGTTCACACCGTCGACGGCGGGCGCGCCCGCCGGCCCGACCACCGCGGCGTGGGCGGCTGCGAGACCGAGACCGCCGAACATCACCGCGATGCTCTGGGCGACAAGACTTTTCCTCATGAGTTGACTCCGGTCGAAAGATTGTTTAGCGCAACGGAAAGACGATCACGCGAAATTCACTGTAGCACAGCGATGTTGCGCGGGGCACTCAGGCGACTCCCATCGCCGGCGAGTGTTGAAGAATTGCAACAGCTCTGGTGAAGAACCTGGTCTGCTCGATACGCGACACCCTCCCAGCACGACACCCCACCCCTCACCGCTGCCCCGGCGGGTGCGCGGCGTTCCCCGACGAAAAGATTCATAGCCTATATAGGAACCACCACTGGCCGGCATCGAAAAGCCACGTTTCATCGAGGTAGCTTTCGATGATACCGATTCGCTGTCGCATCGCGATCGGTTCGTAGCGCACGCGGATCGTGGCGATGCATTTTTCAGACGTCTCGCAGCGCACCGAAGCCACTTCGACGTCCTTGTAGGCCACGGCGCCGCCCGTGCGGGCGCGATAGAGGTCCGGCGACACCACCGCCTTGCTGCCCGGGCTGAGGTATGCATACGCCGCCTGGAAGTCGCCGCGCAGCTGCGCCTGCCAGCGCGCGTGTGCGCGCTGGGCGACGAGCTCTTCCGGCGTCTTCGGCTTGATTGCACAGCCCGAAAGCACGAGCAAGGCGAAGCCCGCGAGCGCCACGCGGCGCGACGGTCGGACGCGGGGAATGGACGACATCGGGAAAAGTTCTCCTTCTGACCACGTCAAGGTTGCACCGTGACGCCCGACGGCGTCTCGGCGTCCGCGGGCAGCGTTTCCACCGCCGGCTGGGGACCGGCCTGCGTCGGGTCCAGCGTGGACAGCCCCTGCATGCGGTCGCGCAGCTCGCGGCTGATCGCGCGCGCGTCCTCGTCGGAGCGCGCCACGCGCGGCGTGATGACGACGAGCAGCTCGGTGCGGTTGCCCGAGTTGCGCTTGGTGCCGAACAGCGCGCCGAGCACCGGGATCTCGTGGAACAGCGGCAGGCCGCTCGAGCCGTCGGTGTTGTTGTCGCGGATCAGGCCGCCGAGCACGAGCGTCTCGCCCGAGCGCACCGCGACCTTGCTGCCGATCTGGCGCTGCAGGAACGTGCGCTGGCCGGTGGCCGCATCGATCTGGCCGACGTCGGTCACGGCCTGGTTGATGTCCATCGTGACCATGTCGCCGGCGCCCACCGAAGGCGTCACCGACAGCGCCACGCCGGTGTCCTTCAGCGTGATGCTCTGCGTGCGCGCGCCGCCCTCGGTGCTCACCGTCTCGCTGCTGATGATGGGCTGCTGGTTGCCGACGATGATCGACGCCGTGTGGTTGTCGAGCACCATCAGCGAGGGCGTCGAGATCACGCGCACGAGCGACTTCTCGGCCAGCGCGTTGAGCACGACGCGCACGTCGCCGAGCGGGTTGCGCAGCACGTACGAGAAGCCCGCCAGCGGCCCGCCGAGCGTGCCGCCGGCACGGTCGCTGAGCGCGCCGCTGCCGCTCCAGCCGTCGCGCGAATTCGTGAATGCCCACTGCAGGCCGTAGCGCAGCTCGTCGGTGAGCGTGACCTCGACGATGCTGGCCTCGATCAGCACCTGCGTCGGCGGCACGTCGAGCCGCCGCAGCGCTTCCTCGATGCGCTCGAACTGCGCCGGCGTGCCGTAGACGAGGATCGCGTTGTTCTTCTCGTCGGCAACGACGCGCACGTTGCCGTCGAACTGCACCGCGCTCACGCCCGCGGCGGTGCCGCCGGTGGGCAGCGGCGCGCCGAGCGCCTGTCCCACGGTGCCCGCGACGCCCGCGCGCGGGGCCGTCGTCGCGGCCGGCGTGCGGGCGGTGACGGTCGACTGCCCGGGGGCGACGCCGGTGGCGGGCGTGGTGGCCGCGCCGGTGGTCGCGCCGCCGAAGATGCCGTTGAGCACCTCGCCGAGGTGGCGCGCCGAGCCGTTGCGCACGGGGTAGACGAACAGCCGCGGCTCGGCGGCGCTGTTGCCGGGGCGGTCCAGGCGCTCGATCCAGCGCCGCGCCTCGTCGAGGTAGGCGGCGCGCGGGGTGACGACGACGACGGCGTTGATGCGCTCGATCGGCAGCACCCGGATGGCGCCGTAGAGGGGGAACGTCTCGGGAAGGGCGGCGCCGCCGGCGTACTGAGCGGCGGCCGCTGCCGCCTGTTGCGCGGCGGCTTGCTGCGCGGGCGTGGTGCCCGGTCTGGCGGCGGGCGCAGCAGGTGCGGGCGCGGGACGGCCGCCCGAAGCCATCAGCTGCAGCGCCGCCTCGACGTCGCGCGTGGACACGTAGCGCAGCGGGAACACGCCGACCGACATGCCGGCGAGCAGGTCGACGTCGAACGTGTTCACGAGGCTCAGCCACCCCTCGGCCTGTGCGCGGCTGCCGACCATCACGAGCAGGTTGCGCACGGTGTCGACGCGCACGATGGCGTCGGCCGGCGCGAGCGGGCGCAGGATGCTCGCCATCTCGGCCGCGCCGATGTGGCGCAGCGGCACGACGATGGCGCCGGTGCCGGGCGGCAGCGGGGCGCTGCCGACGACACGCACCATCGGCGTGACGGCTTTCAGCGCCTCGGGCTTGCCAACGTGCATGACGCCGCGCGCGTCGCGCGCCATCGCCAGGCCGTTGGCCTGCAGCGCGGCCTCGAGCAGGAACACCGCCTGGTCGGGCGAGACCTGGCGCGAGGGCGTGGCGATCGTGATGCGGCCGTCCAGCGGCGGGTAGACGACATAGTCGAGCTTGAGCAGGTCGCCGAGGATCGCGTGCACGACTTCGCGCACCGGCGCGTCCTCGAAGCGCAGGTCGATCGGCGCGCCCTGCACAGGCGCAACGGCGGGCGGCGTGCCGACGACGCGGTCGGAGCCGCGGTACAGGCGCGGCGCGGTGTCGTCGCCGGCCGGCGCCGCTGCAGCAACGGGCTCGCCGGCGCGTGCGGGCGGCGCGTCGGCACGCTCGGGCGCGGCAACGCCGACGCGTGCCAGCGCCGGCGCCGTCGGCGTCTGGGCACAGCCCCCGATCGCCACGGCGGCGGCCGCGGCGAGCGCGATGCGGACAATCGGCAACGTCGGCATCGGCTCAGGGTTCGGCCAGAGGAGGCAGGCCGCTGCGCGCGCGCAGGGCATTCATTCGGCGCACGCGTTCGCGCGCCTGTTCGATCTCGCGCTGCAGTGCGGCCTGGGCCGCGGGTGGACGCCCCGGCGGCGACGCCGTTGCGGTGGCACGGGCGGCCACTGTGTCCTCGACGGGCGCGCCAGTCGACCGGCGCAGCTCGATCGTACGCACGTCGTCGGCGCGGGCGACGACGACGGCATTGGTGCGCAACTCCTTCACCGCCCACGAGCCGACCGACTCGCCGAGCCGCAGGCGGCGCACCTGGCCGTCGACGCGCGCGATCACGCCGCCGGCGTCGGCACTGCCGTACAGGCCCAGCAACTGGATGTCCGGCAACGGATCGACCGGCGCTGCGGCGACTTCGCCCGGCGGCGGCGTTGGCGGCGGCGGCCGCCGGCCCGGCATGAACAGGGGCCGTTCGAGGGTGGCGGCGTAGCGCACCGCATCGACCTCGAGCGCGGGAACGGCGCCGTCTCGGCCAGCGCCGGGGCGACCTTCTGCGGCGGCTGCCAGCGCAGGGCGCGCAACTCGCCGGCCGGCGTCAGCCATTGCCACGCGAGCACCGCCGCGAGCGCGACGTTCAGCAGCAGGAGCAGCGGGATCGCGTGGCGCTTCACGATGGATCTCGCCCGTGCAGCCCGTGACTCAAGCCCGCGACCGCAGCACGAAGAGGTCGAGCTGGGCGACGACGCGCATCGCCTGGCCGCCCTCGCCGCCCCCGGCCCCCTGCACGTTCATGCCGTCGACGAACAGCGTCGGCCCAAGCGTGGGCAGCACCGCGAGCGCGGCCTGCAGCGCGGCGAGCTCGCCTTCGACGCGCAGCGTGATCGGGATGCGGTCGAACGACGCCGCCGCCTTCGCCGGCAGCAGCTGGATGCTGATCACGTCGAGCCCGGCCTTGGTGAACACGTCGCGCGCGCGCTGCTGGGCGTCGTTGCCGGCCTGGCTGACGTCGCGCGCCGCGGGGTAGACGTGGCGGCCGAGCGTCTGGCGCGCGGCTTCGAGCGCCGCCTCGAGCTTTTGGCGGTCTTCGGCCAGGCCGACGAGGCGGGCGTAGCGCGGCTCGAGCGATTCGAGCTGCGCCTGCGCGTTCACGTGCGCGTTCCACACGCGCTGCGTCGCGTAGACCGCGGCTGCGCCGAGCACGAGCAGCCAGAACGCCCACGCCCAGGCCGGTGCCTCGCTGCGCCTCACGAGCCGGCTCCGTTGACGCCGCTCGCCGCACCGGCGGCCGCCGGCGGCGCGGCGGGCGGGGCGAGCGACAGCTCGATCGTGAAGTTCTCGCGCCCGCCCATCGCGCGCGTGGCGGCGGTCGGCGAGCGCACGTCGCGCACGCCGGGCTGGCTGCTGAGCGCGTTCATCAGCGCCGCCGTGTTCGGCGTCTGGCCGCCGATCGTGACCTTGGTGCCCTGCAGCTGCAGGCGCTGCAGGAACGTGTCGTCGGGGATCGCCTGCGTGAGCAGGTCCAGTGCCGCCAGCGGCTCGACGCGCTCGGCGAGCAGCGTGCGCAGCGCGTCGACGTCGGCCTGCGCGCGCACCAGCGCCTCGCGCTGCGCGAGCAGCGGGCCGGCGCGCTGCTCGGCCTGGCGCGTGGCTTCGGCGGCCTGCAGCGCGCGCAGCTTGAGCTGCACCGTCGGCGTGATCGCGGCCGCCGCCGCCAGGCCGAGCGCGACGACGAGCAGCGAAGCGGCGAGCCAGCGCCCGCGCGCGGCGCGACGCTCGCGCGCCGCCTCGCCGAAACCCCGGACGACGACGGCGCGGCCGGCGTCGTCGCACGCCCAGACCTCGGGGGCTCGCGGGCCCACGCGTTCGGCGAGCCCGGCGAGGTGCGAGGCGACGGCGCGGCGCGACGCGAGCACGGCGTGCACGTCGAGCGCGCCGCCCTCGCCCGGGCGCGCGCGGAAGCCCCAGACGAGGTCGGCGGGGTCGAACGGGCTTTGCGTGCGCACCTCGAGCGCGACGGCGTCGTGCAGGTCGGCCTCGGGCATCGGCGGCAGGCGCAGCCGGCAGTCCAGCCGCAGCGCCTCGGGCAGTTCGACGGCGGTGAACGGCGCCGACGCGGGGTCGCCCCCGATCGGGGCGTCTCCGGCCCAGAGCGAATCGGTGCCGTCGGCCTGCAGCAGCCGCACCGCGGGTTGCGGCGCGAGCCACGACAGCGGCGGCCAGCGGTGCAGCTCGCGCCAGGGCTGGAACAGCGTGCCGAGCAGGCTCGCGAGGTCGGGGCCCTCGCGCGCGGCCGGCGGCGGCGCCGTCGTCGTCGCGCTCATTCAGCCGCCCTCCGCCGAGACGGCGATGCGGCGCGCCGAGCCGCGCAGCGTCTGCCACGGTGCGGGGTGCGAAGGCACCGGCGTGAGGTCGACGTCGCGCACGACGACGACGCGCGCGCCGTCGGACATCGGCACGTGGGCCGTGAACCGGTAGCGGCTGCTGACGCTGGCATCGACGAATGCGCCTTCGAGTCGGGTGGTGTCGATCGCGGCGACGCCAGCATCGCGGTCGTCGGCGATCCGCCTCGCCACCGCCGCGTTGCCCCCGGCGAGGAACAACAGCACGTCGTACGGCGCGGCGAGCGAGTGGATGCGGCCACCGCCCATCGAGTCGGTGGTCACGAAGGGCGCGAGTCTAGCAAACAGGTCGACGTCGACCCCGGGCAGCGCGAGCAGCTCCTCCGGCGCGTCGAGCAGCGCGTCGGCACCGGGTGCGCGCCGCGCCTCCAGCGCCTCGGCGATCCGGCGCGCGGTGACCTCGTCGACACCGCCGGCGAACGCGAACCACGCCGCGAGCAGCGCCGGCGGCGCGCGGTTCAGGTCGACGAGGCCGGTCAGCGGCATGACGTCGACGTCGACGGTGCGGCCGTCGTACGCGACGGCGAGGCGCACCAGGCGGTCGGGGCGCGGGCCGCCGCCGGCCAGGCGCTGCAGCGCGAGCTGGATCGCGGCCTGGCCGACCGCTTCGCCGGCCAGCGTCGCGCGCACCGCACCGGCCACGCGCAGCTCGCTGCGCTGCGCGTGCACGATGCCGGTGACGAGCATGCTGAGCGCGGCGACGATCCACAGCACCGCGATCAGCGCGACGCCGCGGCGGCTCGCGGCGGCCTTCATCTCGTGCCTCCGCCGACGACGAACCCGCCGCGGCCGCCGCGCCCGGACTGCACGCGCAGCGGCACGATCACCGACGGCCAGGCGTGCGTGGCCGTCGCGACGTCGAGGCGCACCCGCGGCGGCGGCTGGTCGCGCAGGGCGGCCGGCAGCGGGGGCGGCGGCGGCCAGGCGGCGAGCCAGCCGGCGTCGACGCCGTCGCCGCCGTAGCGCAGCGCGACCTCGGTGACGTCGGCCGCGAGCACGCGCGCCTCGGCCACCGCCCAGTCGGGAAAGCGCGCCTCGCCGGTCCACGGCGCATAGCGCAGCACGAGGGCGGCGCGGCCGTCGGTCGTCGGCTCGACGGCGAGACGGAAGTGGTAGCGCCCGGCGGCGCCGAAGCGCGCCGGCATCACCGCCACCCACGCCAGCTCCTCGCCCGACGCGGCGAGCAGCAGGCCATGGCCGGTCGGCTCGGCGCGCACGTCGGCCACACGCTCGAGCACCTCGTGCAGGAAGCCGACCGCCACGCGCATCTCGTCGACCCGGTCGACCCGCTCGTCGATGCGCTGCGCCGACTGCGCCATGCCGCGCAGCGACGCGCCGAGCACGAGCACGACGAGCGACAGCACCGCCAGCGCGACGACGACTTCGATCAGCGTCATGCCGCGGGGGCGCCGGGGCGGCGGGGGCTTGCGTCGCGTCACGGCTGCGTCGACCCCGGCTCGGGCCGCGCCTGCGGCAGCAGCGTGCGCAGCTCGAGCACGTGCGGCGCGCCGCGCCCGGCCCATTGCACGCCGATCACGACTTCGTGCAGTACCGGCGTGCCCACCTCGAGCCCCGGCGGCGTCGGCCACGGCGCGCTCGCCACGCGCCAGGCGAAGCCGCCGCTTTCGCCGGCCTCGTTCCAGCCGCCGGCTGGCACGGCGTCGCGCGCGTTCAGGATCGAGCGCGCGAGCACGCTCGCACGCTCCTGCGCGGCGACGTCGGCCACGCCGCGCACGGCGCCGGCGTCGACCCGGTACAGCAGCGTCAGCGCCAGGCCCATCACCGCCACGGCGACGAGCAGCTCGAGCAGCGAGAAGCCGCCTCGGGCGGCCCGGCGGCGGACGACGCGGCCGGCGTTCGCGGGACGGTTCACTGCACGACTCATGGCACGACCTGATTAGCGAGCAACCTCAGCAGGCTCGGTTTTTGAGCCTGTGAGCCAGGAAGATGGCCGCAACCACCTTGGAGGCGCGCCATGCCGATGAACCGTATTCAGTTTCAAGCCGGCCTTTCGATGCCCGAGTTCCTCGAGCGCTACGGAGCCGAAGACAAGTGCCGCGCGGCGCTGCAGGCGGCACGCTGGCCCAAGGGCTTCGTCTGCCCCTGGTGCGGCGGCGCGGCGCGCACCAGCTTCGAGCGCGGCGGCCTGCGCTACTGGCAGTGCGGCAGCTGCCAGCGCCAGACCAGCCTGATCAGCGGCACCATCTTCGAAGCCAGCAAGCTGCCGCTGTCGCGCTGGTTGCTCGCCATGCAGTTGCTCACCCAGTCCAAGAACAACGTCTCGGCGCTCGAACTCAAGCGCCAGCTCGGGGTGAGCTACCGCAGCGCCTGGC
>CALIDR010000008.1 GCA_938022295.1 uncultured Burkholderiaceae bacterium | reverse complement strand
GCCGTCGGTGTAGACGTGCACCAGCGCGCCGGCCTGGTTGTAGTGCGCGACGTTGAACGAGATGCCGAACTTGACCGGGGTCAGCGCGAGGCCGCGCTTGAGCACCGGGCTCGCCGCGTTGAAGGCGGCGATCTCGGCGCGGCGGCCGGCGTAGTCGCACTGCGCGGCCAGCCGCGCGACGAGGTCGTGGATCACGTTGTCCTCGACGACCTGGTCGTACGGCGTGACGTTGCGCTCGCCGACGCCGTAGAAGTTGGCGCGCCGCACGTCGAGCGGGTCCTTGCCGAGCCGGCGCGCGACGCCGTCGAGGATCATCTCGATCGCCAGCGCCCCCTGCGGCCCGCCGAAGCCGCGGAACGCGGTGTTGCTCTGCGTGTTCGTCTTCGCGCAGAAGCCGTGCAGGTCGACGTTCGGCAGCCAGTACGCGTTGTCGAAGTGGCACAGCGCGCGCGTCATCACCGGTGGCGACAGGTCGGCACTGCAGCCGGCGTTGGCGATCATCGTGACTTCGGCGCCGACGATGCGGCCGTCGTCGTCGAAGCCGACGTCCCAGTCGAACTCGAAACCGTGCCGGCGGCCGGTGATCAGGAAGTCGTCGTCGCGGTCCAGGCGCAGCTTGACCGGGCGCTGCAGCTTCACCGCCGCCACCGCGGCCACACAGGCGAACAGGGCCGACTGCGACTCCTTGCCGCCGAAGCCGCCGCCCATGCGCCGGCACTGCACCTGCACCTGGTGCGCGTGCCAGCCCAGCGCGTGCGCGACGACGTGCTGCATCTCGCTCGGGTGCTGCGTCGAGCAGTGCACGAGCAGCGTGCGGTCCTCCTGCGGGATCGCGTAGCTGATCTGGCCTTCGAGGTAGAACTGCTCCTGCCCGCCGAGGCTGAACGAGCCCTGCATCCGGTGCGGCGCGGCGGCGAGCGCCGCGTGCGCATCGCCGCGCGCCAGGTGCATCGGCGGCACGACGTACTGCTTCGCGGCGTGCGCCTCGCGCGCCGTGAGCACCGCCGGCAGCGGCTCGACCGCGATCACGTCCTTCGCCCGCGCGGCGGCGCGGCGCGCCAGCTCGCGGTCGGTCGCGATCACGGCGAACACGGGCTGGCCGAGGTAGACCAGCTCGCGGTCGGCGAGGATCGGGTCGTCGTGCACGATCGGGCCGCAGTCGTTGCGGCCCGGGATGTCGGCGGCCGTCAGCACGGCGACGACGCCGGGCATCGTGCGCAGCCGTTCGACGTCGACCGCCTTCAGTCGCCCGTGCGCCACCGGCGACAGGCCGAGCGCCGCGTGGAGCGTGCCGGCGGTCTCGGCGATGTCGTCGATGTACGTCGCTGCCCCGGCCACGTGCAGGTGCGCCGACTCGTGCGGCCGGCTCACGCCCACGCGTGCGCCGGCGTCGTGGCGCTTGGCCTCGGCCGCGGCGTCGAGGCGGCGCGCAGCGTGCACCGCGTGGTCGACGAAGGGCTCGGCGAGCGGCGCATCGAGGAAGGTTTCGACGGGTTTGTTCATCTTCTTGTCTCCGTCAGGCGGCCGCCGCGTGCGGCATCGTCGCCCACACCTGCGTCGCCGAAGGCGGCAGCGGCTGCGCGGTGCGCGTTTCGAGCCACAGCCGCAGCAGCAGGTTCTTCGACGCGCGCATCCGGTAGCCGGCGCTGCCGCGCATGTCCGTGAGCGGCGTGAAGTCGCGCTCGAGCGCGGCCATCGCGGCGTGCGCGGTGGCCTCGGTCCACGGCTGGCCGCGTACCGCCGCTTCGGCGTTCGCGGCGCGCTTGACGATCGCGGCCATGCCGCCGAAGGCGAAACGCGCGTCGGCGACGCGGTCGCCGTCGAGCGTCACCGCGAGGCCGGCACACACCGCCGAGATGTCGCAGTCGAAGCGCTTGCTGAGCTTGTAGGCGCGAACCGCGGTGGCCGGCGCCGGCAGCGGCACCTCGATCGTCTCGACGAACTCGCCGGCCTCGAGGCGGTTGACCATGTAGTCGACGTACAGGTCCTCGAGCGCGAGGGTGCGCCGGCGGTCGCCCTGGCGCAGCACGACGCGCGCACCGAGCGCGATCAGCACGGGCGCGCTGTCGCCGATCGGCGAGCCGTTGGCGACGTTGCCGCCCATCGTGCCGGCGTGGCGGATCGGCGGCGACGCGAAGCGCAGCCACACGTCGGCGAGCGTCGGGATGCGCGCCGCGAGCGCGCCCCATGCGTCCTCCAGCGGCGCGGCGGCGCCGATCGCGAGCACGCCGTCGCGCTCCTCGATGCGCTTCAATTCGTCGACCGCGCCGACGTGGATCAGCACCGGCAGGTCGCGGAACTGCTTGTTGACCCACAGCCCGATGTCGGTGCTGCCGGCGAGCAGCCGTGCCTGCGGCTCGGCGGCGTAGGCGGCGGCCAGCGCGTCGACGCTGCGCGGCGCCAGATAGCGGTCGACGCGGCCGGTGGCGGGGTGGGGCGCCGCGTACGCGAGCGGGGGGTCGGCAGCGAGCGTGCGCAGCGCGCTCACGATCGGCGCCGTGTCGAGGCGCCGGCGCGGCAGCTCGAACATGCGCTGCCCGGCGTCGAGGATCGGCCGGTAGCCGGTGCAGCGGCACAGGTTGCCCGCCAGGTCGTCGGCGAGCTGCTGGCGCGACGGCGCGGTGCCGCGCTCGCAGTGGCGCTCGTAGGTGGCGGCCAGCGACATCGCGAAGCCGGGCGTGCAGAAGCCGCACTGCGAGCCGTGGCACTCGACGAGCGCCTGCTGCACCGGGTGGAGCCCGCCGCCGGCGATGCGCTGCAGGTCCTCGACGGTGAGCAGCGCCTTGCCGTCGAGCGTGGGCAGGAACTGGATGCACGCGTTGACGGTGCGCAGGCTCAGGTCCCCGACGACGGTGGCCCGCGCCGACGGCGTGCCGACGGCGTCGGCACGCTCGGCGAGTTCGGCGACGACGACCGTGCAGGCGCCGCAGTCGCCCTCGTTGCAGCCTTCCTTGGTGCCGGTGCAGCGCGCGTGCTCGCGCAGCCACGCGAGCACGCTCGTCGTCGGCGGCACGCCGTCGACTTCGACGACGGCGCCGCGGTGGAAGAAGCGGATCGGACGGGTGTTCATGCCTGGGGCGAGGGCGGTGGGCGTGGGTGCAAAGGTACCCGCCCGGCGCCGTTTGTCCATATCAGAATCGAAATATCGAGTATGGAGATGAACGTATGGCAGAGCGCGCCGCCTTCGACAAGATCGAGCTCCATCTCGTCAGGGTCTTCCACACCGTGATCACCGAACGCAGCGTCTCGCGGGCCGCGCTGAAGCTGGCCACCACGCAGCCGCAGGTCAGCGCGCAGCTCAAGCGGCTGCGCGAGCTGATCGGCGACCCGCTGCTGGTGCGCTCGGGGGCCGGCATGGCGCCCACGGCGGTCGCGCTCGAGTTGCTCGCGCCGGCCGACGCGCTGCTGCGCCACGCCGAGCAGCTGTTCGGCGCGCGCACGCCGGCGCTGGCATTCGATCCGGCGAAGGCGCGGCTGACGTTCCGCATCGCCGCCAGCGACTACCTCGACCCGCTGTTCCTGCCCGAGCTCGTCGCGCGGGTCAAGCGCGCCGCGCCCGACGCGCGCGTCGAGATCCTGCCGCTGTCGCGCGAGTTCGATTACCGCCAGGCGCTCGCCCACGGCGACATCGACCTCGTGATCGGCAACTGGCTGAGCCCGCCCGGCGAGCTGCACCTGGGGCGGCTGCTCGCCGACGAGATCGTCTGCCTCGTCGCCGCCGACCACCCGGCGGCGACGAACCCGCGCGGCTGGACTGCCGAGCGCTACCTCGCCGCCGAGCATGTCGCGCCGACGCCGCTGCACGCCGGCGCGCCCGGCGTGATCGACGAACACCTGGCCGCGCAGGGCCTGGCGCGGCAGGTGGCGGTGCGCAGCCCGCACTTCGGGCTGGTGCCGCTGATGGTCGCGCGCTCGCGCCTGGTGCTGACGACCGGGCGGCTGTTCTGCAGCCGCTACGTCGGCCAGTTCCCGGTGCGCATCGTGCGCTGCCCGGTGGCGTTCCCGCCGCTGGTCTATTACCAGCTGTGGCACGACCTGTCGCACGCCAGCGCCGCCGGGCGCTGGCTGCGCGAGCAGGTGCGCACGCTGGCGCGCGAGCTGCAGGCACAGATCCCGGGGGACAGGGCATGAGAGTGGCGATCCGCGGCGACCTGCTGGATCTCGTCGCCGACCCCGGCTTCGGCGCCGTCGACACGCCTGCGGTGCGCTTCGACGCCGACGCGTGGCTGCTGGTCGAGGACGGGCACATCGCCGGCCGCACGCGCGCCGACCCCGGCGACGGCTGGCAGCGCGTCGACCACCGCGGCCGCATCGTGATGCCCGGCTTCGTCGACACCCACGTGCACATGCCGCAGCTCGACGTCATCGCGAGCTACGGCACCGAGCTGCTCGACTGGCTGAACACCTACACGTTCCCGGCCGAGATGCGCTACGCCGACCCCGAGGTCTCGCGCGCCGGCGCCGAGCGCTTCGTCGCCGCGCTGCTGGCGCACGGCACGACGGCCGCCGTCGTCTTCCCGACGGTGCACAAGGTCTCAGCCGACGCCCTGTTCGAGGCGGCGCACGCCCGCGGCATGCGCGTGATCGCCGGCAAGGTGCTGATGGACCGCCACGCGCCGGCGGGCCTGACGGACGACGTGGCCGGCGCCGAGCGCGACTGCGTCGACGGCATCGCGCGCTGGCACGGCCGCGGGCGGCTCGCCTACGCGCTGACGGTGCGCTTCGCCGCCACCAGCACGCGCGAACAGCTAGCGATGGCCGGGCGGCTGCTCGCCGCGCACCCGGGCGTGTACCTGCAGACGCACGTCGCCGAGAACCGCGCCGAGGTGGCGTGGGTCGCCGAGCTGTTCCCCGAGGCGCGCAGCTATCTCGACGTCTACCACCGCCACGGTCTGCTGCACGAGCGCGCGGTGCTCGCGCACGGCATCTGGCTCGACGACGCGGACCGCGCGCTGCTCGCCGCCTGCGGCGCGCAGATCGCGCACTCGCCCACGTCGAACCTCTTCCTCGGCAGCGGCCTGCTCGGCTGGACGGCGCTCGAGGACGCCGGCGCGGCAGTCACGCTCGCCAGCGACGTCGGCGGCGGCACCAGCCTGTCGATGCACCGCACGATGGCGGCCGCCTACCGCATCCAGTCGCTGCAGGGGGTGCGGCTGACGGCGTGGAAGGCGCTGTACACGGCCACGCGCGGCGCCGCGCGCGCGCTGCACCTCGACGACGAGATCGGCTCGCTCGAGCCCGGCCGCGTGGCCGACCTCGCGGTGTGGGACTGGGCCGTCGGGCCGGTGGCGACGCACCGCGACGCGCTCGCGCGCACGCTGCACGAGCGCGTGTTCGCCTGGATCACGCTCGGCGACGAGCGCAACCTCGCCGCCACCTACGTGGGTGGGCGGCTGCAGTACCAGCGGCCCGGCTGAAGCCCGCGCCGGGCCACTTCCCTCACCCCGCAGACCGCGCTCACGCGGCGCCCCCCCGAGGAGACACGACGATGGACCTGCATCCCGAACGCGGCGTGGCCGCGATACCCGTCGCGGCGCCCGCCGCCGGCGGCTGGCTCGAGCGCCGCTTCGGCCTCGCCGCGCACGGCACCGACGTGCGCACCGAGATCACGGCCGGCGTGACGACGTTCCTGACGATGGCCTACATCATCTTCGTCAACCCGAGCATCCTCGGCGACGCCGGGATGCCGAAGGACGCGGTGTTCGTCGCCACCTGCCTGATCGCCGCGTTCGGCACGCTGATCATGGGGCTGTACGCGAACTACCCGATCGCGCTCGCGCCGGGCATGGGGCTGAACGCGTACTTCGCCTACGTCGTCGTGCTCGGCATGGGGATTCCGTGGCAGGTCGCGCTCGGCGCGGTGTTCATCTCGGGCTGCCTGTTCCTCGCCGTCACGCTGCTGCGCATCCGCGAGTACATCATCCGCGGCATCCCGCACGCGCTGCGCATCGGCATCACGGTGGGCATCGGGATGTTCCTCGCGATCATCGCGCTCAAGAGCGCCGGCATCGTCGCGCCGTCGAAGGCCACCTACGTGACGCTCGGCGACCTGCACCAGCCCACCGTCGTGCTCGCGGTGCTCGGCTTCTTCGCCATCGTGATCCTCGACCGGCTGAAGGTCCGCGGGGCGATCCTGATCGGCATCCTCGCGGTGACGGTGGCGTCGTTCTGGTTCGCGGGCAACACGTTCGCCGGCATCTTCTCGGCGCCGCCGTCGATCGAGCCGACGCTGTTCGCGCTCGACGTCAAGGGGGCGCTGGCGGTCGGCATCTTCAACGTGATCCTGGTGTTCTTCCTCGTCGAGCTGTTCGACGCCACCGGCACGCTGATGGCGGTGGCCAAGCGCGCCGGGCTGTTGCGCGCCGACCAGATGGGGCGCATGAACAAGGCGCTGCTCGCCGACAGCGGCGCGATCTTCGCCGGCTCGCTGCTCGGCACGTCGAGCACCACCGCCTACATCGAGAGCGCCTCGGGCGTGCAGGCGGGCGGCCGCACCGGGCTGACCGCGGTCGTCGTCGCCGGCCTGTTCCTCGCGTGCCTGACGATCGCGCCGCTCGCAGGCTCGGTGCCGGGATACGCGACCGCGCCGGCGCTCTTCTTCGTCGCCTGCCTGATGCTGCGAGAGCTGACCGAGCTCGACTGGGACGAGACGACGGAAGTCGTGCCCGCCGCGGTCACGGCGCTGGCGATGCCGCTGACGTACTCGATCGCCAACGGGCTGGCGTTCGGCTTCATCACCTACGCGGTGCTGAAGCTGTTCACCGGCCGCGCGAAGGAGGCGCACCCGATGGTGTGGACCATCGGCGGCATCTTCCTGTTCAAGTTCGTCTGGGTCGGCGGCCACTGAGCGCACCCGGGTGGCGCGCGGCCGCCCGGCCGGCTTCTTGCTTGCCCGTGGTGACAATGCACGCGAAGCACGGAACGCGGACGGCGCGATGGACCTGCGGCTCGAACTGATCGGCATCAGCAAGCAGTACCCGGCGGTCAAGGCCAATGACCGCGTGAACCTGCGCGTCGGGCCCGGCGAGATCCACGCCGTGCTCGGCGAGAACGGTGCCGGCAAGAGCACGCTGATGAAGATCGTCTACGGCGCGGTGCGCCCCGACGCCGGCGAGATGCGCTTCGACGGCCGGCCGGTGCAGGCCGCGAGCCCGGCGCAGGCGCGGGCGCTGGGCATCAGCATGGTCTACCAGCACTTCTCGCTGTTCGATACGCTGACCGCGGCCGAGAACGTCTGGCTCGGGCTCGACCGGTCGATGTCGCTCGCCGAGGTCACGCGGCGCATCGAGCGGGTCGCCGGCACCTACGGGCTCGAGGTGCACCCGCTGCGCCCGGTGCACAGCCTGTCGGTGGGCGAGCGCCAGCGCGTCGAGATCGTGCGCGCGCTGCTGACCGAGCCGAAGCTGCTGATCCTCGACGAGCCGACCTCGGTGCTGACGCCGCAGGCGGTCGACAAGCTGTTCGTCACGCTGCGCCGGCTCGCCGAACGCGGCTGTTCGATCCTCTACATCAGCCACAAGCTCGACGAGATCCGCGCGCTGTGCCACCGCTGCACCGTGCTGCGCGGCGGCCGCGTCACCGGCGTCGTCGACCCGACGCGGGAGACCAACGCGAGCCTGAGTCGGCTGATGATCGGCGCCGAGCCGCCGCCGCTGCAGCACCGCGAGGCCAAGGCCGGCGCGCCGGTGCTGCAGGTGCGGCGCCTCGCGCTGCCGCGCGCGTCGCCGTTCGCCGTCGAGCTGAAGGACGTCGACTTCACGGTCCACGCCGGCGAGATCGTCGGCGTGGCCGGCGTCTCGGGCAACGGGCAGCAGGAGCTGATGGCTGCGCTGTCGGGCGAGGATCCGCGCGCGCCGCCCGGCAGCGTGACGCTGTTCGGCACCGACATCGCCCGCGCCGGCCCGCAGGCGCGGCGCCGGCTCGGGCTGCACTTCGTCCCCGAGGAGCGGCTCGGCCGCGGCGCGGTGCCGACGCTGTCGCTGGCGCAGAACACGCTGCTCACGCGCAGCGAGGCGGTGGGCCCGGCGGGCTGGATCCGCCAGCGCGAGGTGCGCGCGCTCGCGCAGCGCCTGATCGCCGCGTACAACGTCAAGGCCGGCGGCCCCGACGCGGCGGCCCGCAGCCTGTCGGGCGGTAACCTGCAGAAGTTCATCGTCGGCCGCGAGATCGACGCCCGGCCGAAGTGCCTGATCGTCTCGCAGCCGACCTGGGGCGTGGACGTCGGCGCGGCGGCGCAGATCCGCGGCGCGCTGCTCGCGCTGCGCGACGCCGGCTGCGCCGTCCTCGCCGTCAGCGAGGAGCTCGACGAACTGTTCGAGATCGCCGACCGCCTGCTCGTGATCGCGCAGGGGCGCGTCTCGCCTGCGGTGCCGGTGCGCGAGGCGACGGTCGAGACGATCGGCGAGTGGATGAGCGGCCTGTGGCCAGGCGGGCCGAAGCGCATGGCCGGCGAGGACCTGCCGGCCGCCGAGGCCGCGCATGCTTAGGCTCGAGCCGCGTGCCGAGCCGTCGCGGCTGATGGCGTGGCTGTCGCCGCTGATCGCGCTCGCACTGACCACGGTGCTCGCCGCGATGCTGTTCGCCTGGCTCGGCAAGGACCCGGTTGCTGGCCTGCGCATCTACCTCGTCGAGCCGCTGAACGGCGCGCGCGCGATCAGCGAGGTGGCGCTGAAGGCCACGCCGCTCGTGCTGTGCGCGCTGGGCCTGGCGGTGTGCTTCCGCAGCAACGTCTGGAACATCGGCGCCGAGGGCCAGTTCCTGCTCGGCGCGATCGCCGGCGGCGGGGTGGCGCTGTGGCTGCACGGGCAGGGCATCACCGGCGCACGCGGCGCCTACGCGCCGCTCGTGCTCGCCGGCGGCGTCGTCGGCGGCGCGGCGTGGGCGGCGGTCACGGCGCTGCTGCGCGACCGCTTCAACGCCAACGAGATCCTGGTCAGCCTGATGCTCGTCTACGTCGCCCAGCAGCTGCTGAACTATCTCGTCTTCGGGCCCTGGAAGGACCCGAAGGGCTTCAACTTCCCGCAGACGCCGACGTTCGACGCCTCGACCTGGCTGCCGCCGATCGCGGCCGGCTACCGGGCGCACGTCGGGACGTGGGTCGCGCTCGCGCTGGTCGCGGTGTTCTGGGTCTTCCTGTTCCGCTCGTGGCGCGGCTATCAGCTGCAGGTCGGCGGCCTGGCGCCCGCGGCGGCGCGCTACGCCGGCTTCTCCTCGCGCGCGGCGTTGTGGACGGCACTCCTGCTGTCGGGCGCGATGGCGGGGCTGGCCGGGGCGATGGAGGTGGCAGGCCCGCTGCGCCAGCTGACGCCGCACGTGTCCACCGGCTACGGCTTCACGGCGATCATCGTCGCCTTCGTCGGGCGGCTGCACCCGGCGGGCATCGTGTTCTCGGGCGTGCTGCTGTCGATGATGCTGATCGGCGGCGAGCTCGGGCAGTCGCGGCTGGGCCTGCCGAACGCGCTGTCGGGCGTGTTCCAGGGCCTGCTGCTGTTCCTGCTGCTGGCCTGCGACACGCTGATCCACCACCGCCTGCGCTGGATCGGCGCGCGGCGCAGGGCGGCATGAACGAGACCGCACTGCTGCTCGCGGCGACGATCGCCTCCGGCACGCCGCTGGCGCTGGCGAGCCTGGGCCTGCTGCTCAACGAACGCTCCGGCGTGCTGAACCTGGGCGCCGAGGGGATGATGCTGGTGGCGGCCGTCGCCGGTTTCGCCGTCGCCTTGGCGACCGGCAACGACTGGCTCGCGTTCGCCGCCGGCGCCGGCGCGGGCGCGCTGCTGGCGGTCGTGTTCGGGCTGCTCGTGATCTGGCTCAACACCAACCAGTACGCCACGGGTCTGGCGCTGAGCCTGTTCGGCGCCGGCTTCTCGGCCTTCGTCGGCAAGGCCTACGTGGGCAAGACGCTCGGCACGCGCGAGGCGTTCGCGGTGCCGGCGCTGTCGGACCTGCCGTTCGTCGGCGACGCGCTGTTCAGGCAGCACCCGATGGCCTACGTGGCGATCGCGCTGACGGTGGCGGTGGCGTGGTTCCTCTACCGCAGCCGTGCCGGGTTGGTGCTGCGCGCGGTCGGCGAGTCGCCCGAATCGGCGCACGCGCTCGGCTACCGGGTGCGCGCGATCCGGCTGGCCGCGGTGGCCGCGGGAGGCGCGCTGTGCGGCGTCGCCGGCGCGTTTCTGTCGGTGATCTATGCGCCGCTGTGGGTCGAGGGGCTGGTCGCCGGGCGCGGCTGGATCGCGCTGGCGCTCACCACGTTCGCCACCTGGCGGCCCGCGCGCGTGCTGCTCGGCGCGTACCTCTTTGGGGGCGTCACGATGCTGCAGTTCTCGCTGCAGGGCATGGGCGTGCAGGTCGCGAGCCAGCTGCTGGCGATGCTGCCGTATCTGGCGACGATCGTCGTGCTGGCGCTGATCAGCCGCAACCCGCTGTGGATCCGCGTCAACATGCCCGCATCGCTCGGCAGGCCGTTCCACCCGGGCCGATAATCCGCCGCTTTGCCAACCCCCATGCGTCGCCGGGAGAGCCGTTCCATGACCGATCTGTCCAAGCGTGCCCTGTTCCGCCTGGCCGGCGCCGCCGGCATGCTGGCCACCGCCGCGCTCGTCGGCTGCGGCAAGAAGGAAGAGCCTCCGCCCGCACCCGCGCCCGCGCCGCAGGCCGAGGCGCCGAAGCCCGAGCCGCTGAAGGCGGCGTGGGTCTACGTCGGCCCGGTCGGCGATGCCGGCTGGACCTATGCCCACGACCAGGGCCGTAAGGCCGTCGAGGCCGAGTTCGGCGACCGCGTCGTCACGACGTTCGTCGAGAAGGTGCCCGAGGGGGCGGATGCCGAGCGCGTGATCCGCGACCTCGCGCAGCAGGGCAACAGGATCATCTTCGCGACCTCGTTCGGCTTCATGGAGGCGATGGTCAAGGTCGCCGCCGAGTTCCCCGACGTCAAGTTCGAGCACGCGACCGGCTACAAGACGAGCGAGAACATGCGCGTGTACGACGCGCGCTTCTACCAGGACGCGTACATGGCCGGCATCATCGCCGGCAAGGTGACGAAGACGAACACGCTCGGCTTCGTCGCGTCGTTCCCGATCCCCGAGGTGCTGCGCAACATCAACGCGTTCACGCTCGGCGCGCAGAGCGTCAACCCGAACGTGAAGACGCGTGTCGTGTGGGTCAACACGTGGTTCGACCCGCCGAAGGAGGCCGACGCCGCGCAGAGCCTGATCAACGGCGGCGCCGACGTGCTGCTGCAGAACACCGATTCCACCGCGGTGCTGCAGAGGGCGGAGAAGAACGGCAAGTACGCCTTCGGCTGGGACAGCGACATGAGCGCCTTCGCGCCCAACGCGCACCTGGCGAGCTGCATCGTCGACTGGGGCCCGTACTACATCAAGGCCGTGCGCGAGGTGATGGACGGCACCTGGCAGACCGGGCGCACCGTCTGGGGCGTCAAGGAAGGGCAGAACGCGCTCGTCTCGATCGCCGACTCCGTGCCCGAAGAAGCGAAGGCGAAGGTGGCCGAGGTGAAGGACGGCATGAAGGCCGGTACGTTCGAGGTCTTCACCGGCCCGATCGTCGACAACACCGGCAAGGAGCGCCTGGCAGCCGGCATCCAGGCCGACCAGGACTGGAAGGATCAGGTCAATTTCTACGTGCGCGGCGTCGAGGGGCGGATTCCCGGCCAGTGACGCGTCGAGGCGTCTGTCCGGCGGCGGCCTGCGGGCCGCCGTTTCGTTTCCGAGTTCCGGTCTCGGGTCGCCCGTCCCCGCAGCAGCCACGAGGGCGACTTTTCGCGATGCGGCCGCGACGGCTCTCTCCGTTGCGGGACGACGTTTTCCGGCCCGTTGCGGGCCTTCGCGAAGGTCGGTTCTTTTCGGGCGATGTGCGGCGGTCGCGGCATCGCGCCAGGCGGCACCCGCTGCGAGCTCACCCTGTGGCGGTCGGCCCTGCGGGCCGACTGCGCTGCGCTGCTCGGCCCGGGGTCGCGCGGCAGAACTCGCTGCGCTCCCTTCGGTCGCTGCGCTCGGACAACCGCCGCGAGTCAGTTCACGATGCGCGCTTCGCGCGCCGACCCCGGCCCTGGCCTTGCAGGCCGCGCCGGGCCAGTGGCCCGGCCGCTCGCAAGGCACGGGCGGTCCACCGGACCGCCCGTGTCCGTGCTCGCCTGCTCGCCGCCACACAGTTCGCCCGTAGCGGGTGCCGCCTGGCGCGAGAGCAACCGAGGGTGGCGTGCACAGGCGTGGCACTGCTCGC
>CALIDR010000007.1 GCA_938022295.1 uncultured Burkholderiaceae bacterium | reverse complement strand
GGCGCGCTGCAGCAGTACCGCCGCCTGCAGGCCGACGCGCAGGTGGGCCTGGCGGCGCGCTACAACGGCGCCAACGTGCTGATCCGGCAGGCGCTCGTCGTGCGCGCGGGCGACCAGCCGGCGCTCGCGATCCCGCTCATCGAGCTCGCCAAGGAGACGTACCGCGATGTGCTGCGCGCCGACCCCGGCCACTGGGAGGCGCGCTACAACCTCGAGCGCGCGCAGCGCCTGCTGCCCGACCCGCAGCCCGGCGACGACGAGGCCGGCCCGCCGCCGCGCAACGCCGAGCGGGCGGCGACGACGATGCGCGGCGTCGCGCAGGGGATGCCGTGAACGTGCGAACCGCGGTGGCCGCGCTCGCGGCCCGGGGCCGTCGCCACGCGTCGCCGCTCGCGCTCGCGCTGTCGGCACTCGCGCTGTCGGCGACGCTGTGGGAGCCGACCTGGACGCTGCCGCGGCCGCGCGTCGAGCACGTCGTCGCGATCGACGTCACGCAGAGCATGGACGTCGTCGACGTGCAGTATGACCGCCGGCCGGTGAGCCGGCTCGAGCTCGCCAAGCGGGCGCTGCGCGACGCGCTGCCGGCACTGCCGTGCGGCTCGAAGATCGGGCTGGCGGTGTTCACCGAGTACCGCGCGTTCCTGCTCTTCGCGCCGGCGGAGGTCTGTGCCCACCTCGACGAGCTGCGCAGTGCGATCGCCCACGTCGACGGCCGCATGGCGTGGATGGGCAACAGCGAGATCGCGAAGGCCGTCAAGGGCGCGCAGGCGATGGTGGCCGCGCTGCCGGGCCAGCCTTCGCTCGTGTTCGTGACCGACGGCCACGAGGCGCCGCCGCTGGCCGCCGGGCTCGCGAGCGCGGCCGAACAGACGGCCCCGGCGCCTGGGCTGATCGTCGGCGTCGGCGGGCTGCAGCCGTCGCCGATCCCGCGCACCGACCCACTCGGCCGCCCGATCGGCTACTGGGGCCCGGGCGACGTGCTGCAGACCGACGCCCGCAGCCTCGGCCTCGGCAACGCGGCGCCCGTCGACCGCGCGGCCGACGACGCCGGTGCGCTGCCCACCGGCGCGACGCCGGGCAGCGAGCACCTGTCGTCGCTGCGCGAGGGCTACCTGCGCGTGCTCGCCGCCGACCGCGGCCTGCAGTACGTGCGGCTGGACGACGCGGCGACGCTGGCGCGCGCGCTCACTGCCCCGGCGCTCGCCCGCCCGGTGCCCACGCCGGTGGACCTGCGCCCGGCGCTCGGCGCGCTGGCGGCGCTGCTGCTGCTCGCGCGCCACGCGGCGGCGCTGCGCGCGCTCGGCGCGCGCCTGCGGCCGGCCGCTGCCCGGCGCGCCTAGCGCCGGATCACGGTGCCGCGCGCACCGGCAGCGTCGAGACGAACGTCTTGCCCTCGGTGTCGACGACGACGGCGCGCAGGTCGCCGTTGTCGCCGCGCGGCAGGAAGTCGAAGCGGAAGTGCGGGTTCTCGCTGATCGTGAAGTCGACGTCGGCGGCGAACACCGGCCGCCCGGCGTAGGTGACGTCGATGCGGCGCACGAAGTGCGCCGGCGTGAACAGCCGCGTGAGCTGGTCCATCGCCATGCCCGAGTGGTTCGGATGGCTGATCATCAGCTGCGCCATCGCGGGCTGGCCGTCGGCGAGCGCACCGACGACCTGCATCTTCATCCGTCCGAGCGTCGCGAGTGCGGCCTGCGGGTCCTTGCCCGGCGGCGCCGAGCAGCCGCCCGAGGCCTTGACGTGGCGCACCGCCATGTGCAGCGAGCCGTCGTTCATCTCGGCGATCGCGCGCACGTGGGTGTAGTCGTCGATGCGCACGCGCGTCTCGACCTCGGCGCGGCCGCTGTCGGGCGTGAAGTAAAACACCGCGCCGGCCGGCGACGGGTTCTGGTCGATCACGAGCACGACGCGCTTGACGTAGCGCTCGGGCGTCTGCGGCTGCTGCACGCGGATCGCGATCGGCACCACGGCGCCGTCGTCGGCACGCGTCGGCGCCTCGAGGCGGATCAGGTCGTCGGCCGGGCTGCGCACGGCGCGGCCGCCGAACATGTCGCGCTTGAGCGCCTGCCAGCGCGGGCTGTCGTCGGGGCGGTCCACCGGCACGCGCGAGACCTCCGCCAGCGCCGGCAGCGCGGCACCGGCGAGCAGCGTGCCGAGCACGGCGCGGCGGCGGGGCATCGATCGGGGCTTCGTGGTCATGGTTCGTCTCCTCTCGTGCGGCGGCGTCGGCGTCGCGGGCGTCGCGCGCCGACGCTCAATCTTCCCACTCCAGCTCGGCGTATGCAGCCGTGACGTTGCGCCGGTGGAAGAGCTCGGCGAGCGCCCACGGCTTGGCGATGTCGCGCCCGACCTCGTCGACCGCGCGCTGGATCGGCACGCCGGCCTTGACGGCGGCGCGCGTCTCGCGCAGCAGCGCCTCCAGGTACGCGGCCTGCGGCGCGAGCATCGCCGCGAAGTCGGTGCCGGGCGCGCCGTGGCCGGGCACGACGCGCGCGACGTCGAGCCGGCGCAGCTCGTCGAGCACCGCGACCCAGCCGCGCAGGTTGCCGTCGACGACCGGCATGTGGCGCACGAACAGCAGGTCGCCGGTGAAGAGCGTGCGCGTGCGGCGGTCGTAGACCGTCAGGTCGTGGTTGGTGTGCGCGGTGGGCCACGCGCGCAGCACGAGCGTGCGGTTGCCCAGCTCGATCTCGGCCTCGCCGTCGACGGTGCGCGTCGGGTAGACGAGCGCGCCGGCGGGCACGCCGAAGTCGCGCTGCACGGCGTTCAGATAGTGGCGCTCGCGCTCGGCGAGCGCCTGCGGCAGCCGCGCGTGGGCGACGAAGGCGGGCGCGCCGGCCGCGCCGGCGAACGCCGCGTTGCCGAGCAGGTGGTCCGGATGCGCGTGGGTGTTGATGACGGCGCACACCGGCAGCGGCGTCACGCGCGCGATCGCCGCGCGCAGCCGCTCGCCCACGCGCGCGCTGCCGCCGGTGTCGACGACGGCCACGCACCGCTCGCCGACGACGAAGCCGACGTTGGCGACGTCGCCGTCGTTGGCGGGGCCCCATGCGGCGACGGCGCCGACGTGGACGTACACGCCGGGGGCGATCTCGTCGACCGCGAGCGCGCTCTGGGCGTGCGCGGCGGCCGTGCCCAGTACGAGCAGGCCGAGCGCCCAGCCGGCGGCCCGGCGGCGCAGCGTCAGGGCGGGCCGATGAAGCACGCCTTCTTCACCCGCGCCTGCAGGTCGCGGTACGCGCGCACCTCCACCTGCATCGCCTTCGCGTCGCGGATGTACGAGCCGCGCTCGCCGCCGATCGTGTTGGCGTCGAACGCGGTGGCCATCGTCTCGAACTTGTCATGCGGCACTTCCTTCGCGATCGCGTCGATCGCGCACGAGCACTTGGCCATCATCTCGTAGGCCGGCGGGCCGGGGTTGTCGCGCATGCAGGCGAAGACGTAGCGCACGCGGTCGAGGGTGGGGTAGTCGTGTTCGTCGCGGGCCTGGGCGCTGTCGGTCGTCGCGCAGCCGGCGGCGGCGAGCACGGCCGCGGCGAGCACGCCGCGCAGCAGGGGGGGGATGGTCGTCAACGCGGGGTCTCCTTGGCGGGCGGCGCGTCCGGAGCCCGGCCGCCTTCGATGAACAGCTGCTCGACGACGAGCGGCGTGGCGTCGGCGGCCGGTGCGCGCATCACGCTGCGCATGCCGTACACGCCGCCGGGCACGGCGTCGCTGACGTAGAACTCGTAGCGCTTGTCGGCGTAGCGCGCGAAGCGCTCGCGCAGCGGGTCGTTCTTGTACGGCTCGATCTCGATCAGCCGGCCGGCGACGGTGCGGCCCTGGTAGTCGAGGTCGACGTCGCGCACCGTCGCGCCCTCGTAGATCGCCATCCGGATGCGCTTGCGGAAGTACGACTGCGAGCCCTTCGTCAGTCGGTTCATGTCGCGCACGTCGTGCTCGAGGAAGTACAGCAGCACCGGGTTGGACCGCGCCTGCTCGATGTCGGGCAGGGCCACGGCGTGCTCGCCGGTGAGGAAGCGGCCGCTGGTCGCGCAGCACGAGCCGTCGGCGGCGCGGCGCAGCTCGATCGCGACCCGGTCCTCGAATCCGGGCTCGAGCGAGCCGCTCTTGCGGAAGGCGTAGTTCAGCGTCAGCGGCGGCTTCAGGGCCGGCAGCTGGTCGGTCATGAAGAGCAGCCGCTCGGCGGCCGAGTAGTCCTGCGCGCCGCCGGTCTGGGCCTGCGCCGGCGCGGCGGCGAGGGCGAGCGACGCCGCGAGCGCCGCCGCCGGCAGCCAGGCGGCGGCGCGGGCAGCGGACGAGGCCGCACGCAGAGGCGTGCGAAGAGGAATCGTCGTCATGGCATCTCGGGGTTGCGGGTCGGCCGCGGTCGGGATCTCGTCAGGGGGTGCCGAGCCGCGAGGCGAGCTGGCGCGCGAGGTCGTCGCTCAGCGGCTGCAGCGCCGCGAGCGCCTGCCGTGCGCGCTGCGCGAAGCCGAGGTGGGCGCTGAGCATGCCCAGGCGCAGCCAGCCCTGGGCGTGCCGCGGATCGACGCTCACGGCGCGCTCGTACGACGCCAGCGCCTCGGGCTCGCGGTTCAGCGCCTCGGCGGCGAGGCCCAGCGAGTACCACGACGTCGGGTCGGCGGCGGCGTCGCGCGTCCAGCGCGACGCGAGTTCGAACAGCTCCTGCCACTGCTGGCCCTGGGCCAGCCGCGCGGCCTGCAGGAACGCCGGCTGCACCTCGGGCGCGCGCTGCCAGAACGGCTGCGCGTCGGCCGCCAGCGGTGCGACCGCGGCGAAGCGCGCCTGCCCGGCCAGCGACGGCGCGAGCCAGTCGACCGGCACCGAGTAGTAGTTCGCGCCGCTGCCGCGCATGCGGAACGTCAGGATGCCGACCAGCCGGCCCTGCTCGTCGAACAGGCCGCCGCCACTGGCGCCCGAGTTGAAGAGGTTGCTGCTCTGGATCACCGGCGCGCCGTGCAGCGGGTGCAGCGCGACGACTTGCCCCGCGCTGCGCCGCAGGCCGAAGCCGCCGGTGAAGCCGAGCGCCATCACCGCGTCGCCGACGCGCAGCGACCGCGCGTCGCCGATCGTCACCGGCGCGTTGGGCAGCCCGGGCACATCGAGCAGGCACAGGTCGTGCTCGACGTCGGCGGCCTGGCCGAGCACGGCCATGCGGTCGCCGCCGCGGGCGACCTGGATCGACAGCGCGTCGCGCGTCACGTGGCAGTTGGTGACGACGCGCCCCGGGGCCACGACGACCCCCGAGCCGAGCCCGATCTCGCCGTTGGCGCGTAGCGTCTCGGCCTGCGTGATGCCTGCGCTCAGGCGCACGAACGCGGCCTGGTCGAACGCCCACGCCGGCGCGGTCCCGGTCGCGAAGGCGCCGGCCGCGCCGGCGGCCAGCGCGGCGCGTCGCCAAGCCGTCACTGCGGCAGCGGGTTGCCCTGCGCGTCGACGAGCGGCACGCCGTACTCGCGCAGGATCGCCGCGATCTCGGGACCCTTGCGGTCGATCAGCGACTCGATCTGCTGCTTCCACTGCGGCTCCCCTCGGCGCACCCCCATCGCCATAGCGTAGTCGAACTTCACGCCGGGTTCGGACTTCAGGGGAATGACCTTCAGCGGGGTCGCACCCGCCCGCCTGGCGTAGTAGCCGGCGATCGGGCCCCACACGATCGCGGCGTCGATCTTGCCGGCCGCCAGCTCGCGCTCGATCAGCTCGCCCGGGTACTGGTCGGGGTCGGGGCTGAGCATCAGGTACGGCACGCCCTGGTCGACGAGACCGTGGCGGTCGAGCCAGGCCGACGCCGGGCTGCGGTCGAAGATGCCGATCTTGAGCGACTTCAGCACCGCCGGCTCGAGGCGCAGGAACGCCTCGGCGCTGTCGACCTTGTCGAGCCCCTTGGTCGACGTGAGCACGAGGGCGTACGTCGAGCGGTAGTAGGGCTTCGTGACGTCGGCCTGCTCGAAGCCCACCGGCACGCCCATGATGATGTCGCACGGGTAGTCCTGCCCCGGCACCTTGTAGCGCAGTGTGTTGCGCACGAAGCCCATGCGCTGCGGGAACGAGTAGTAGGTGACCGGCAGGCCGAGCTCCTTGCCGAACAGCTCGGCGATGCGGTTCTCGAGCCCTTCGCCGCGCGTGTTCGAGAACGGCAGGTTGTTCGGGTCCTGGCAGACGCGGAACGCCTGCCGCGGGCCGTCGTCGGCCCATGCGCCTTGGAAGGCGAGGGCGGCGCCGAGGGCGAGCAGGCGGCGGCGCAAGGCACGCCGCCCGTCGGGCGCGCCGGCGCGAAGGTTCGAAGGCAGGGCGGCCATGGCGGTCTCACTCGATCGCGGTGACGCGCGACGTCTTGATCGCGCCGTCGGAGCGTCCCTTCAGGTAGGCGTAGATCGCGTCGAGGTTGTCGACCACGATCGGCGCCTGCTTGTGCGGGGGCATGCCGCGCTCGACACGGCCTTCGAGCACGACCTGGTTGAACTGCTCGCGCGTCAGTCTCTTCATGCTCTCGATCAGCGACGGGCCCGCGAGCCCCTCCTGGTTGGCGCCGTGGCAGGCGGCGCAGTTGGCCTGGCGCCAGGCCCGGAAGCCGGCGAGCGTCTTCGGGTCGACCTTGTTGCCGTCGACGACGGTGTAGAGGTCGGTCTTGACTTCCTGCGCCGAGGCGACAGGCAACGCCGCCGCGGCGAGCACGCAGGCGAGCGAAGCGGCAAGGAGAGGACTGCGAATCATGATCATCGGTGAGACCGGGAAACAGACGGGGACGGCACCGCCCGCGGCGCGCCGTCCCCTCCTTCGGATGGATGTCCCCGGCCGCTCGGGCGGCCGGGGTTTCTTCGATCGAGCCGCAGGGCTCAGTTCGGCAGTGCGAACACCGTCAGCGAGCCGCCGAGGTCGGTGTACTGGCTCAGCTCACGATACCCGCCCACCGCGCCCAGGCCGTCGGTGTCCTTCTCCAGGCCTGCCGCCATGCCGATGCCGGCCCAGCCGCCGATGCCCGAGAACACGCCGATGTACTGCTTGCCCTTGTGCTCGTACGTGAACACGTTGCCGATGATGCCCGACGGCGTCTTGAACTTGTACAGCTCCTTGGTGATGTCCTTCGCGTCGACGCACTTGAAGAAGCCTTCGAGCGTGCCGTAGCAGGAGATCCCGCCGGCGGTGTTCAGCGAGCCGCTCCACACCGAGAACTTCTCCGGCTTGGACTGGACGATCTTGCCCGTGCCGGCGTCCCAGGTGATGAAGTTGCCCATGCCGCCGTGGCTGCCCGGCGCCGGGTACATCGACAGCGTCGCGCCGACGTACGGCTGGCCCGCCGTGTACTCGACCTGGAACGGCTCGTAGTCCATGCACACGTGGTTCGTGGGCACGTAGAAGAGCTTGGTGTTCGGGTCGAACGACGCCGGCTGCTGGTCCTTCGTGCCGAGCGCGGCCGGGCAGATGCCCTTGACGTTGACGTCCGGGCCGTGCTGCGGGTTGGTGAACTTCGACGTCGCGAACTTCGGGTCGACCTTCGGACGGCCCGTCTTCATGTCGACGTGCGTCGCCCAGTTGACCTTCGGGTCGTACTTCTCGGCCACCAGCAGCTCGCCCGTGATGCGGTCGAGCGTGTAGGCGAAGCCGTTGCGGTCGAAGTGGACCAGCGCCTTGCGCTCGCGGCCCTTGACCGGGATGTCGGCGAGGATCATCTCGTTGATCCCGTCGTAGTCCCACTCGTCGTGCGGCGTCATCTGGTACGCCCACTTGGCCACGCCGGTGTCGAGGTCGCGCGCGATGATGCTCATCGACCACTTGTTGTCACCCGGGCGCTGCGACGGGTTCCAGGTCGACGGGTTGCCGGTGCCGTAGTACACCAGGTTGGCCGCCTTGTCGTAGCTGAACCAGCCCCAGGTCGTGCCGCCGCCGATCTTCCACTGGTCGCCCTGCCACGTCTTCAGCGACGAGTCCTTGCCCACCGGCGCCATCTTGCCGTCGGTCCAGGTCATCGTCTTCTGTGGGTCGAACAGCATCTCGTTGTCCGGCCCCGTGCTGTACGCCTTCCAGGCCTGGCGGCCGGTGTTGATGTCGTACGCCGCGAGGAACCCGCGCACGCCCCACTCGCCGCCGGAGATGCCGGTGATGACCTTGTTGCCGAACACGTGCGGCGCGTTGGTGTTGACGGCGCCGAGCTTGGGGTCGCCGTTCTTCACCGACCACACGACCTTGCCGTCGGCGGCGTTCAGCGCCACGAGGTTCGAGTCGGCCTGCTGCAGGAAGATCTTGCCCTCGGCATAGGCCAGGCCGCGGTAGACGGTGTCGCAGCACATCTGCGGGATCACCGCCGGGTCCTGCTTCGGCGAGTATTTCCACTTGATCTTCTGCGTGTCGAGGTCGATCGCGAACACGTTGTTCGGGAACGGCGTGTGGATGTACATCGTGCCGTCGACGACCAGCGGCGAGCCTTCGTGGCCGCGCAGCACGCCGGTGGAGAACGTCCACGCGACCTGCAGCTTGCCGACGTTGTCCTTGTTGATCTGGTTCAGCTTGCTGTAGCGCTGGTTGTAGAAGTCA
>CALIDR010000006.1 GCA_938022295.1 uncultured Burkholderiaceae bacterium | reverse complement strand
GCCTGCACGGCGACGTCTTCGCTGCCCTGGCCGGTCACGACGACCACCGGCAGGTCCAGCCCGCGGTCCTCGCGCACCGTCTTCAGCAGCTCGAGGCCGTCGAGGCCGGGCAGCCGGTAGTCGACGAGCAGCACGTCGTGCGCGGCGGGCTCGCCCGCGGCGGGCAGGCGCGCCAGCGCCGCCGCGGCGTCGGGCACGGCGTCGAGGCGGATGTGCGGCGCGTGCGCCTGCAGGTGGCGCCGCGTGAGGTCGACGTCGGCGTCCTGGTGCTCGACGTAGAGCACGGCCAGCGGCCGCGCGTGGCGGGCCTGGGCGGCGCGGAAGCGCCGCAGCGCGGCGGTGACGGTGGCCGGCAGCCGCTGCGCGTAGTCGTCGTTCTTGGCGAGGTAGTCGTCGGCACCGGCCTTCAGCGTCGCCAGCGCGAGCGGCTCCTCGCCGGCGCCGGTCAGCGCGACGATCGCCACCGGCAGCGCCCGCGACCGGACCTCGACGATCAGCTCGATCCCGTGGCCGTCGGGCAGGTGCAGGTCGGCCAGCAGCAGGTCGAAGCCGCCGGCTTCGAGCCGCTCGCGCGCGGCGGCCAGCGTCGGCGCCACCTCGACGGCGCAGCCCGGCAGCGCGGCCACCAGCGCGCGCCGCGCCAGGTCGGCGTCCAGCGGCTGGTCCTCGAGGTGGAGGATGCGCACCGCCGGCCCCGCTACTCGGGCGCCTTGTTGAGCACCATCCAGTACAGGTCGATGGTCTCGCTGAGGTCGACGAACTTCTCGAACTCGACCGGCTTGACGAGGTACGAGTTGGCGCCGAGCGCGTAGGCGCTCTGCACGTCGCCCGAGTCGGCCGACGTCGTCAGCACGACGACCGGCAGCACGCGCAGGACGGGGTGCTGCTTGTACTGGCGCAGCACCTCCAGGCCGTCGACGCGCGGCAGCTTGAGGTCCAGCAGCACGACGGCCGGCCGCGGCTCGCCGGCTTCCCAGCGCGGGATCCAGGCCAGGGCCTCCTCGCCGTCGCGCGCGACGTGGATCTCGTTGACCAGCCGCCGCTTCTTCAGCGCGCGCAGCGTCAGGTCGACGTCCATCGGGTTGTCCTCGACGAGCAGGATCGGGCGCGCCGTGTGCATCGGGGTCACGGCGTCGCCGCCGGCAGTTCGAGGGTGAAGGTGGCGCCGGCGCCGGGTGCGCTCGTGGCCCACACGCGCCCGCCCATGCGCTCCATCGCCTTGCGCACGATCGCCAGGCCGATGCCGGTGCCGGGGTACTCCTCGGCGCGGTGCAGGCGCTGGAAGATCGAGAAGATGCGGTCGTGGAACTTCATGTCGAATCCCGGCCCATTGTCACGCACCGTCAGCCGCACGACGCTGCCCTCCTGGCCGGCGCCGATCTCGATGCGCGCGCCGGGCCGGCCGCCGGCGAACTTGAACGCGTTGTCGACCAGGTTGCGCAGCGCCAGCGTCAGCCCGCGCAGGTCGGCGCGCACCGCGAGCTGCGGCGGCACCGCCACGTGCACCGTCGCCGCGCCGCCCTGGACCTCGGCCGCGAAGCCGGCCACCACCTGCTCGGCCAGCGGCGCGAGCGCCACGGCGGCGATCGCGAGCTCGCGCCGCTCGAGCCGCGAGTACGACAGCAGGTCGTCGATCAGCACCCCCATCTGGCGCGCCGCGAGCCGGATGTTGGCGACGAACTGCCGCGCCTCGTCGTCGAGCCGCTGCGCATGCTCGGCGATCAGCAGCCGGCTGTAGCCGTCGATGCCGCGCAGCGGCGCCTTCAGGTCGTGCGACACCGAGTAGGTGAACGTCTCGAGCTCGCGGTTGACCGCGCGCAGCCGCGCGACGCTGGCGGCGAGCTCCTGGTCGAGGCGGTCGAGCTCGCTGATGTCGACCAGGCACACGAGCGCGGTGTCGTCGCCGTCGTCGTCGAGCGCGGGCAGCGACATCGTCAGCATCTGCGACAGCGGCCGTCCGCCGATCGACGGCAGCGCGCGACGGGCGGTGAACAGACGCTCGCCGCGCCACAGCGCCTCGAGCTCGCCGACGAACTGGTCGAGGTGGTCCGGGCCGGGGAAGAACGGCCGCAGCGTCTGCAGTTCCTGGCGGCGGTCGCCCGCGTCGTGCAGCTCGAGCGCCTTGCGGTTGAGCTGCCGCACGCGCACCGCGGCCAGGCACTTCTCGACGAACGCCGGATGGCGCGCGAAGTACGCCGGCGCGTCGGTCACGCCGTGCGCGCGCAGCTCGCGCAGCCGGCGCTTGACCTCGCCCCAGTCCTCCTCGCCGAGCGCCACCGGCACCGTCTCGAAGATCTGGCGCCAGCGCGCCTCGCTGCGCGCGAGCTCGGCGGTGCGCGCCTGCACGCGCGCTTCGAGGTCGGCGGCGAGCCGGCGCACCTCGTCCTCGGCCTCGCGCCGCGGCGTGATGTCGAGCCACGCGCCGACGAGCTCGAGCGCCCGCCCGGCGTCGTCGCGCACGACGCGCACGCTGTCGCGCAGCCAGCGCCAGCCGCCGTCGCGGTGGGCGAATCGGTACTCCAGCGTCGCCTCGTCGCCTTGCGCCGCCAGCGCGGCCATGCGCGCCAGCAAGGCGTCGCGGTCGTCGGGGTGCACGTGCTCGACCCAGAACCGCGGGTCGTGCACGATCTGCTGCGGCGTCCAGCCGCAAAGCGCCTCGACGTTGGGCGAGATGTAGGTCGCGGCGTAGTCGCCGTCGGCGCGCGCGGTGTAGATCGCCACCGGCGCCGCGCGCAGCAGGAACGCGAGCCGGGCCTCGCTGGCCCGCAGTGCCTGCTCGGCGGCGCGCCGCTCGGTGATCTCGAAGATCGTGCCGGCCATGTAGACGGCGCGCCCGCCGGCGTCGCGCAGCGCCTGGCCCTGGGTGTGGAACCAGCGCTCGCGGCCGCTCGCGTCGACGATGCGGGCGTCGAACTCGTACGGCTTGCCGTCGCGCAGGTGCGCGGCGAGCGCGGCATGGCGCGCCCGGCGGCCGGCATCGTCGACGAGCGCCTCCATCGCCGCCACCGACGCCTCGGGCGGCGGCGGCGGATGGCCGATGCTGTGCCACAGCGCGTCGGTGAAGCGGGCTTGGCCGGCGGCGATGTCCCACTCCCACACGTGGCCGAACGATGCCGCGAGGCGGAAGCGCTGCTCGCTCGCGCGCAGTTCGTCCTCGAGGCGGCGGCGCTCGGTGACGTCGCGGCTGATGAACAGCATCGAGACGACGCGGCCCTCGGCGTCGGTCTCCGGCACGCAGTTGGATTCCCAGTGCCGCAGCCCCTGCGGCCCGGGCAGCGCGACCTCGATCGCCTCCGGGCGGCCGCTGGCGAACACGCGCCGCAGCACCGCCATCCACGCCTGCACCGCGTGCGGCGGCAGGCCGAGCTCGGCCGCGGTCTTGCCGACGAAGTGCGACGGCGGCAGGCCGGTGGCGCGCATCACCGCCGGGCTCATGTACAGGTAGCGGCCCTCCGCGTCCATGCGCCCGACGATGTCGGGCAGACCCTCGGCGAGGCCGCGGAAGTGCGCCTCGCTGCGCCGCAGCTGCTGCTGCGTCGACGCGACCTCGGCGAGCGACCGCTCGAGCCGCCGCCCACCGAGCGCGATCAGCACGGCCAGCCCGAGCACGAGCGCGCCGAGCACCGGCTGGCGCACCGTCCACGCCTGCAGCACCGCCGCCGTCGCGACGCCGTCGACGACGGCGAGCGCCGCCGCGTCGTCGTCGAGCCGGCGCCAGCCGCCCACCCGCCGCACGCCGTCGGATCCGGTGACGGCGTCGAACTGCCCCCGTGCGGCCCCGCCGCGCCACGCCGCCGCGAGCCGTTCGTCGATCGCCGCCTGCAGCGCCGCCTCCGCCGACGGGATCTGCACCAGCACCGACGGTGGGCCGGCGGGATCGACGTGGACCAGCGTGACCGTGCCGCCGTCGGCCACGCGCGACGCGTCGAACGCGCGCCGCAGGCCGGCCTGCGAAAAGTCGACGGCGTAGGCGACGACGCCGTGTGGGTTCGGCGCCGCGCGCCGCAGCAGCGGCACGATCCGCTGCTCGCCCTCGCCCTGCACGACGCCGACGGACCAGCCGGCAGCAAGATCGGTCGGCACCCGATGCGCGTGGTCGTGGCCGGGGAATCCGTGGGCGTGGCCGGCGGCGCCCGGCGCGAGGTCGAGCGCGTGCCCGTCGGCGTCGAGCAGGTGCACCTCGAACGGCACCGGCAGCGCGACGAGCAGTTGCGCGCGTTCGGCGGCCAGGTCGCCGAGCACGGTGGCCAGCGGCGCGCCGGGCGGCAGCCGCGCGAGCCGGGCCTCGGTCTGCGCGATGGCGAGGCGCGCGACGTGCAGCGCCAGCTCGATCTCGCGCGCCATGCGCTCGGCGCGGCGCTGCGCCTGGTCGGCAGCGGCGCCCAGCTCCTGCTGGCGCTCGTCCCAGCTGAACCAAGCTGCGGTGCCCAGCAGCACGACGATCGTGAGCGCGGTCGCCCAGCGCAGCCAATGCCGCTGACGCGCCAGCGGTCCCGCGACGTCGCTGCCGCCGGGGCCGGCGACGGTCGGCGCCTCGACCGCGAGCGCACCGCGCACCACGCGGCGGCTGCCGTCGGCCCAGCGCGTGCGTCTTCGACGATCCGACACCGATTCCTCCACGCGGCGCTTCGCGACATCGCGCCCGCCAGCGCGGCGCGCCGCCCCTGTTGCGCCGCGAGTCTATGTCGGCGCCGGCAACGAAAAGCCCGCCGAGTGGCGGGCTTTCGGAGGCCGAAACGGCCTCGAATAGGTGGCGGAGCGGACGGGGCTCGAACCCGCGACCCCCGGCGTGACAGGCCGGTATTCTAACCAACTGAACTACCGCTCCGCAGCGGTGCCGGCGTTCCAGGTTGCCCTGCAAGTGCCGGCCG
>CALIDR010000005.1 GCA_938022295.1 uncultured Burkholderiaceae bacterium | reverse complement strand
GCCGCCGCCGACCGCGGTGACGGTGAACGGGTCGCCGGCGCCGTCGCCGCGGCGCCAGCGCTCGAGCACGTGAGTCCAGCGATCGTGCAGCATCGACAGCGGCCGCAGCGCGAGCATCGTCGTGCCCGCGGGCGGCGGCGGCGGGTTCAGCGTCGAACCGACGTTGAGCGACAGCAGGTCGAAGTCGAGCGTCGCGCCCGAGGCCAGCCGTACGCGCTGCGCCGCGGTGTCGAGCGCCCACAGCTCGTCGGCGACGAACTGCGCGCCGGCGGCGGCGGCCAGCCGCCGGAAGTCGATGCCGATCTCGTCGAACCGGTAGCGCCCGGCGAGCCACCCCGGCACCATGCCCGAGTACGGTGCGAACGGCTGCGGCGAGACGACGACGAGCTCGACGCCGGGCAGCGGCGCGCCGACCCAGCCGCGCAGCACCAGCGCGTGGGCGTGGCCGGCGCCGACGAGCAGCAGCCGCTTCACGCGAGCCACCCGCGCGGCAGGTGAACGAGGTCGGCCGGCTCGTCGACGTCGGCCACCGGCGCGAGCTCGGCCCACGTGAGCCGCGCCGCGCGCAGGCGTTCGCGGGTGCGCGCCATCACTGCCGGCGTGCTCCACGGGATGTCGGCGAACAGCGCCGGTGCCGGCCGCCGCAGGCCGACCAGGGCGTAGCCGCCGTCGAGCGCCGGCACGAACACGGCGTCGTGCGTGGCGAGCGCCCGGGCGGCTTCTGTGAGCCGCGCTGCCTCGAGCGCCGGCGCGTCGGTGCCGATCAGCACGACGCGATCGTGCGTGGCGAGCCGGCGCTCGAAGGCGCGGGCCATGCGGGCGCCGAGGTCGCCGTGGCCCTGCACGCCGAGCACGACGCGGTGGCGCGCGGCGAGATCGCGAAACGCCGGGTGCGTCGGGTCGGGAGTGACGCACAGTTCGACCACGTCGAAGCCGGCCGCCGCCGCCTGCGCCACCGCGTGCGCGAGCAGGCGTTCGGCCAGCGCGGCGGCACCGGCGGCGCCGAGCGCCGGCGCGAGGCGGGTCTTCGCCTCGCCGGCCCGCGGCGCCTTCGCGAACACGACGAGTGCGCCGCCCGCGCGCTCGCCCTGCACCGGCGGCGTGGCAGTCATCGGTACGCGTCGGCGAGCGCCTGCGGCGACTCGCCGCGCCAGTAGCGCCAGCGCAGCCGCCACATCAGCCAGATCGTGCGCCACACGCCGCGCGTCTCCCAGCGCCGGCCGGACGTCGTGACGCGCGCGCGCAGGCACGCCGGACGGGCCAGTGCGCGCAGGCGGCGCGAGAGCTCGACGTCTTCCATCAGCGGCTGGTCGGGAAAGCCGCCGACACGTTCGAACGCTTCGCGGCGCACGAAGATCGCCTGGTCGCCGGTGGCGATGCCGGTCAGCCGCGAGCGCACGTTCATCAGCGCGGCGACGACGCGCAGCATCGCCGGCCGGCCGGCGATGCACACGTCGAAGCGGCCCCACAGCGCCCCGGCGGCGACGGCGGCGGCGATCGCGCGGTCGGCGTCGGCGCTCAGGCGGGTGTCGGCGTGCAGGAACAGCAGCACGTCGCCGCGCGTGCGCGCGGCGCCGGCGTTCATCTGCCGCGCCCGGCCGC
Organism: uncultured Burkholderiaceae bacterium; assembly: GCA_938022295.1. Classification (GTDB taxonomy): domain Bacteria; phylum Pseudomonadota; class Gammaproteobacteria; order Burkholderiales; family Burkholderiaceae_C; genus Calidifontimicrobium. Next base: position 7,884 of record CALIDR010000005.1, on the reverse strand, counting down.
GCGGCGCGGCGAGCACGGCGTCGGCGAGCGGCGCAGCGAGCGCGGGCGTGCCGTCGGCGCTGCCGCCGTCGACGACGATCACTTCGGCGCCGCGCGCGCGCAACGGCGCCAGTGCCGCGAGCGTCGCGCCGATGCCCGCCGCTTCGTCGAGCGCGGGGACGACGATCGAAAGCGTCGGCGGCGCGGCGGCGCTCACGACCGCTCCCACGCGTGGTAGCGGCCGATCCACTCGAGCAGCCGGCGCGGCGCGTGGGTGCGCTTCCACTCGCCGGCGGCGTACTTGTTCGCCTCGGCGAGCGTCGGGTAGGCGTGGATCGTGCCGAGCACCTTGTTCAGGCCCAGGCCGTGCTTCATCGCCAGCACGTACTCGGCGATCAGCTCGCCGGCGTGGTCGCCGACGATCGTGACGCCGAGGATGCGGTCCTTGCCCGGCACGGTCAGCACCTTGACGAAGCCGGGCGCGCCGGCCGGGCGGTCGATGATCGCTCGGTCGAGGTCGGCGAGGTCGTAGCGCGTCACCTCGTGCGGCACGCCGCGCTCGCGGGCCTCGGCTTCGCTCAGGCCCACCCGCGCGACCTCGGGGTCGGTGAACGTGGTCCACGGGATCACCGAGTAGTCGGCCTTGAACCTGCGAAAGCGCCCGAACAGGGCGTTGACCGCGGCGTACCACGCCTGGTGCGCCGCCGTGTGCGTGAACTGGAAGGGCCCGGCGACGTCACCCACGGCGTAGATGTTCGGGTATCGAGTCCTCAGGTACGCGTCGGTCTCGATCGTGCCGCGCGGCGTCAGCGCGATGCCGAGCTCCTCGAGCCCGTAGCCGGTCACGCGCGGGCGGCGCCCGACCGCGCACAGCAGCGCGTCGAAGCCGAGCGCCGCCTCGCGCCCGCCGTGGCGCACGACGAGCCGCTTCTCGCCCGCGACGACTTCCGCGCGCACCGCCTCGTGGCCGGTCAGCAGGTGCACGCCGTCGTCGCGCAGCGCCTGCGCGACGAGCGCGGCGACGTCGTCGTCCTCGCGCATCAGCACGCGAGGCGCCATTTCGACCACCGTGACCTCGCTGCCCAGGCGCGCGAACGCCTGCGCCAGCTCGCAGCCGATCGGGCCGCCGCCGAGCACGAGCAGGCGCCGCGGCCGCTCGGCCAGTGTCCACAGGGTCTCGCTCGTCAGCACGCCCACCGCGTCGAGACCGGGGATCGGCGGCACGAACGGGCTCGCGCCGGTGGCGAGCACGACGCTGCGCGTCGTCAGCGCGCGCCGCGTGCCGTCGGCGAGCGTCACCTCGACGCTCCACGGGCCCGTCAGCCGGGCGTGGCCCTGCAGCACCTCGACGCCGAGCCGCGTGTAGCGCTCGACCGAGTCGTGCGGCTCGATGCGGGCGACGACGTCGTGCACGCGCCGCATCACGGCCGCGAAGTCGACGCGGCCCTGGGCGTCGCGGATCCCGAGCCGGTGCGCCTGGCCGATCTCGTGCACGAGGCGGGCCGAGCGGATCAGCGACTTGCTCGGCACGCAGCCGGTGTTCAGGCAGTCGCCGCCCATCTTGTGCGCCTCGACGAGCGTGACCTTGGCCTTGACGGCCGCGGCGATGTAGGCGGTGACCAGGCCGCCGGCGCCGGCGCCGATCACGACGAGGTTGCGGTCGAAGCGCCGCGGGCGCGGCCACTTCGCGTAGACGCGGCGCCGCTGCAGCCAGCCGAGCGCCCCTTTGGCGAGCCATGGGAAGACGCCCAGCAGCGCGAAGCTCGCGAGCAGCGGCGGCGACAGCACGTCGCGCGGCGACTCGATCGCGGCCAGCTGCGTGCCCGCGTTCACGTAGACCGCGGTGCCGGCGAGCATGCCGAGCTGGCTGACGACGTAGAAGCGCGCCGCGCCGATCGGCGTCAGACCCATCAGCAGGTTGACGAGCCAGAACGGGAACACCGGCACGAGGCGCAGCGTGAGCAGGTAGAACGTGCCGTCGCGGCGCACGCCCTCGTTGACGGGCCTGAGCGCAGTGCCGAAGCGCGCCTGCACGACGTCGCGCAGCACGTGGCGGGCGACGAGGAACGCGAGCAGCGCGCCGAGGCTGGAGGCGAACGAGACGACGACGAGCCCGGTCGCGAAGCCGAACATCGCGCCGGCGGCGAGCGTCAGGACGACGGCGCCGGGGATCGACAGCGCCGTGGCGACGACGTAGAGCGCGAAGTAGCCGGCCAGCGTCGACGCCGGCGCGCGCTGGTAAAGGCCCGCGAGCGCGTCGCGGCTGGCCTTGAGCTGCTCGAGCGTGAGCAGGCGCCCGAGGTCGAAGTGGCGGTAGGCGACGACGGCGGTGATCGCCGCCACCGCCGCCGCGATCCAGAGCGCGCCCTTCGAACGCGCGGCCATCAGCCCAGCCGCGCCGGCGCGCCTGCCACCGGCGGCCCGGCGTCGAGCGCCCCGCCGCAGCTGCTGCCCTGGCCGGCGGTGCAGCCCCAGCAGTGGTCGGCCACGCGGATCGGCTCGCCCTCGGGGTCGTGCACGAGCAGGTCGCGCAGGTGCGGCCGCGGGGCACCGTTCAGGCGCGCGGGCAGCGCCAGCATCTGATTGAAGTCGCAGTCGTGGAGGTACCCCTGCCAGTCGACGCTGACGAGGCTGCGGCACATCACGGTGGCGAGGTTCTCGTCGCGGTGCGCACCCTTGAGCAGCTTCAGGTAGCCGTCGAACGTGCCCTTGCTGACGAGCGTGCTGCCGAAGCGCTGGATCGGCATGTTGGCGAGCGTGAACAGGTGGTCGAAGCGCACGCCGAAGTGCCGCGCCAGTTCACGTTTGTAATCGGCTTCGAGCGCGGCCTGCGGCGGCGGCAGGCTCGGCCCCTGCGGGTTGTAGACGAGGTTGAGCACCAGCGCGCCGTCGCCGCGGCCGTAGCCGAGCGCGTTGAGCCGGCGCAGCCCGGCGATGCTGCGCTCGAACACGCCGTCGCCGCGCTGGCGGTCGACGTTGCCGGCCGAGTAGCACGGCAGCGACGCGGTGACCTCGACGCCGTGCGCGGCCAGGAATTCGGCCAGGTCTTCCTGCCCGGGTTCGCTGAGGATCGTCAGGTTGCAGCGGTCGATCACCCGCACGCCGAGCGCGCGCGCGCCGCGCACGAGGTCGCGGAAGTGCGGGTTCAGCTCGGGCGCGCCGCCGGTCAGGTCGAGCGTCGTCACGCCGCGCGCGCGCAGCACGTCGAGCACGAGTGCGGCGGTGGCGCCGTCCATCGCCTCGGTGCGGTTCGGCCCGGCGGCGACGTGGCAGTGCAGGCAGCTCTGGTTGCAGCGGTAGCCGAGGTTGACCTGCAGCGTCTCGAGACGGCGGCGGCGGATCGGCGGAAAGTCGGTGGCGGCGAGCAGGGGCAGGGTCGGGTGCATCGAGGGACGACGACAACAAGATGACAGGCCAGACGGTCCAGGCGCAATTCGCCGCCAGCCGGCGGCCGGTTACGGAGTAGATCATCGACCGGCATCCGCGCGCGCGCCCGAGGGCTTGGCGGCGACGTGCAGGTGGCGTAACCGCCGCGGCTGCGGCAACGAACTGGTGGGCGGCGGTTACCGTTCCGGCGCCGCCACTCAACCCACGCCAGGAGTCGCCCCATGTCCGAGACCTCTTCCCCGCAGGCCACGGCCGCTGCGCTCGCGCTCGCCCTCGGCGCCGCGCTGTCGCTCGCCCACGCTCCCGCCCATGCCCAGTCCGCCGACAAGGAGAAATGCTTCGGCGTCGCGCTGAAGGGCAAGAACGATTGCGCCGCCGGGCCCGGCACGACGTGCGCCGGCACATCGGTGCGCGACTACCAGGGCAACGCGTGGAAGTACGTCGCCAAGGGCACCTGCGAGAAGACGGAGTCGAAGACGTCCGACACCGGCTACGGGCAGCTGAAGGAGTTCAAGGAGAAGAAGGCGTGACGCGAGTCGGGGCCACGGGGATCGTGTCGTCGGGCGTGCCATGAACGGCATCGAGCCTGGACCCCGGCCGGCCTTGGCCGGTATCGGCCTGAAGGCGACGCACGTCGCCGACGTGCTCGCCGGTGGCTGCGACGTCGACTTCTTCGAGGTCCACGCCGAGAACTGGATGGTCGCCGGCGGCCCGGCGCTGCAGCGGCTGGCGCGTGTTCGTGAGCGCTGGCCGCTGTCGATCCACGGCGTCGGCCTGTCGATCGGCGGCGAGGCGTTGCCCGATGCCGTCCACCTCGACCGCCTCGCGGCGCTGCTGGCCAGGGTCGAGCCGCGCTGGTTCTCCGAGCACCTGGCGTGGTCGAATCACGGCGGCATCTGGTTCAACGACCTGCTGCCGCTGCCGTACGACGCCGCGACGCTGCAGCGGGTCTGCGATCACGTCGGCCGGGTCCAGGATCGACTGCGCCGGCGCGTGCTGCTCGAGAACCCGAGTACCTACGTCGAGTACGCGGGCTCGACGATGGACGAAGGCACGTTCCTCGCCGAAGTCGTGCGCCGCACCGGCTGCGGGGTGCTGCTCGACGTCAACAACGCGTTCGTCAGCGGCGTCAACCACCGCCGCGACCCGTGGGCACTGATCGCAGCGCTGCCGGCCGGCGCGGTCGGCGAGATCCACCTCGCCGGCTTTGCCGAGGACCACGATGCCGCCGGCGCCCGGCTGCTGATCGACCGCCACGGCTCGCCGGTCGACAGCGCGGTCTGGGCACTGTACCGGCGCACGATCGAACGGCTCGGGCCGGTGCCGACGCTGATCGAACGCGACGACGACGTGCCTGCGCTGGCGGCGCTGGAAGCCGAGGCGTCCTGGGCGCGGGCCATCCAGACCGGCGTCTGCGTACCGGGGACGGCGCCGGTCGCCGCCGAGCGATGAACGCGACGCCCCCCGGACCCTCGCAGCGAGCCTTCGCGCAGGCGCTGCTCGACTGCCGCAGCCCCGTGCCAGCCGGTCTCGTGGCCTGGAACGGTGCCGACCCGGCGTCGCGACTGGCGGTGCACCGCAACACCTTCGTCGTCTCGCTCGTCGAGGCGCTGGGTGAGACCTTTCCGGTCGTGCGCCGGCTCGTCGGCGACGATTTCTTCGTCGCGATGGCCGGTTTGTACGTGCGCGACGATCCGCCGCGCTCGCCGGTGTTGAGCGACTACGGCGACGGCTTCGCGGCCTGGCTTGCCGGCTTCGAGCCGGCGCGCCCGCTGCCCGTGCTGCCCGACCTGGCGCGGCTCGAGCGCGCCCGGGTGCGGGCGTTTCACGCGGCCGACGTCCCGGCATTGCCGGCGGCGGCGCTGGCGGCGGCGCTCGCCGACGCCGCGGGCCTGGCCGCGCGGCGCTGGCCCCTGCATCCGTCGCTGGCCGTGGTGCGCTCGGCGTTCGCCGTCGTCTCGCTGTGGGCCGCGCACCAGCGCGACGACGACGCGATCGCCGCCGTGCCGCTCGACCGGCCCGAGGCTGGCGTCGTGCTGCGCGACGGCGACGACGTGCTCGTGCTGCCGGTGCCGGCGGCCACGGCGGACTTCGTCGCCGCGCTCGCCGGCGGCGCCTCGCTCGGCGACGCCGTCGACGCCGCGCCCGGTGTCGATGTCGCCACCGCGCTGGCGCTGCTGATCCGCCACCGCGCCTTCGTCGAGCCCTGATCGGGCCGGGAGAGCCTGCCGATGACGACACCTCGATCCGCCGCTGTTCCCGCTCCTGCCCCGGACGGTGTTGCGGCCTGGGCCGCCCGTGTGGGGCGTGCGTTTGCGGCGATTCCCGAATCGGCGATCGCGTTGCTTTCGCGGTTCTCGATCGCGGCCGTGTTCTGGCACTCGGGCCAGACCAAGGTCGACGGCTTCGCGCTCGACCTCGTCGGCGGCGAGTTCGAGATCGGGGTGCCGCGCCTGGCGGCGTCGGCCGTCGACCTGTTCCGCGACGAGTACCGCCTGCCGCTGCTCGCCCCCGAAGTGGCAGCGACGATGGCCGCGCTCGGAGAGCACGTGCTGCCGGCGCTGCTGCTGATCGGCCTGGGTACGCGCTGGGCCGCACTCGGCCTGCTCGCGATGACGGCGGTGATCCAGGTCCTCGTCTACCCGGGTGCGTACCCGACGCATGGGGTGTGGGCCGCGGTGCTGCTGTGGCTGATGGCGCGTGGCCCCGGCGCCGTGTCGGTCGACCACTGGCTGGCAAGGCGCGCCGCGGTGGCGCCGGGGCCCGGGCGATGAGGTCCCCGGCCTGCGCGGCCGGTTTCGTGCCGCCGCCTGGCATGGCGGGCCCGGCGCCGCGGCGCGACGACCGGTTCACCGACCGAACCCCACCGACAATCGTGGTCCGTCCGGACGCTGCGGGGCGCCTCGGCCCTGGCGCTGCCCGGTCGCCGCGCACACGGACGCCCGACGTGATGGCCGACGACCCTGCCGCCGACGCTTTCGAGGCCGCCCTGAAGCCGCTGTGGCTGCGCGCTCAGGCCGGCGACGAAGCCGCCTACCGAGAAGCGCTGGTGCGCATCGCCGGCCGCCTGCGCCCCTACCTGCGGCGCCGCATGCAGGGCGTGCCCGACGACGTCGAGGACCTGGTGCAGGAGACGTTGCTCGCGCTGCACCTGCAGCGCGGCACCTACGACCCGGCGCTGCCGGTCAGCGCCTGGATGCTCGCGATCGCGCGCCACAAGCTGGTCGACCTCTGGCGGCGGCGCGGGCGACGCGAAGACTTGCACGAGCCGATCGACGACGTCGACGAAGCCGTGCTCGCGTCGGTGACCGACGAAGGCTCGGCGCAGCGCGACCTCGAACGGCTGCTGCTCGCGCTGCCGGTGGCGCAGCGCCTGGCGATCGTGCTGACGAAGGTCGAGGGCCTATCGGTGGCCGAGGCGTCGGCACGCACCGGCGTCTCGGTGGCGGCGATCAAGGTCCAGGTGCACCGGGGCCTGAAGCGGCTGGCCGCCCTGGTGCGCGATCTCTGAGGACGAAGGCATGGAAACGGACCGCCTGATCGAACTGCTGGCACGCGGCGCCGGGCCGGCGCCGCGCCACCTTCCCGCGCGCCGCCTCGGGCTCGCGGTGCTGTTCGGGCTCGCTGCCAGCGCGACGCTTGCGCTGGGGCTGATCGGTCCGATCCCGTCCGGGATGTGGGCCACGCCGGCGCCCTGGCTCAAGCTCGCCTACGCGGCGGGCCTGGCGGCGACGGCGTCATGGTGGGCCGCTCGCCTGGCGCGGCCGGCGGCGCCGGTGGCCGGCCCCGCGCGCGCCGCGGCCGGCGTGCTGGCCGCGGTTGCGCTGCTGGGGCTGCTGTCGGCCTGGGCCACGCCCGCCAGCGAGCGGCTGGCGGCCCTCCTCGGTCACTCGTGGTCGACCTGCCCGTGGAACGTGTTCGCGCTGTCGCTGCCGGCCCTGGCCGCGGTGCTGTGGGCCCTGCGAGGCCTGGCACCGACCCAGCCGATGCGGGCGGGATTTGCCGCCGGGCTGGCGGCCGGGGCGGTCGGGGCGCTCGGCTACTCGATGGCGTGCGACGAGGCGGCGCCGGCATTCGTCGCCGCCTGGTACACGCTCGGAGTGATGATGGTCGCCACGCTCGGCGCGGCACTCGGGCCGCGCGTGCTGCGCTGGTGAGCGGGCGCCATCAGGGCGCCGTGACTCGCACGATCGTGCCGCTCGTCGAACCGTCGGTGTTGTAGACGACGGTCGTGCCGAGCCGCGTGCGCACGGTGAAGCAGCGCTCCTCGCCGTTGCGGATCTTCTGCCACTTGGCGCAGTAGCCTTCGTCGTTGAGCCGCCACGTGCCGGTGTCGGTGAAGTTGTTGCCGGCGATCTCGAGCCCGCCGCCTTCCTTTTGAGGCGGCAGTGAAGTGTTGAACTCAAGCGGCGTACCGGACAGGCTCGTGCTCGAAGTAGCGCTTGATGCGCTCGGGCTGTCGCTGAACGCTGCGCAGGTGTCTGGCGGCGGCCTTGACCAGTTGCAGCTTCGTCCTGG
>CALIDR010000004.1 GCA_938022295.1 uncultured Burkholderiaceae bacterium | reverse complement strand
CGCCATACCGCCGCGCAGGTTCTGCACCGGGTCGTAGGCGTTGCGCACGTTGAAGCGCTGCGCCGTCTCGGGGATGAGCTGCATCAGCCCCTGCGCGTTCTTCGGCGAGCGTGCGACGGTGTCGAAGTTCGACTCGACGCGGATGATCGCGAGCACCAGGTGCGGCTCGAGCTGGAACTGCGGCGCGAGCTGGTCGACGAGGTCGACGATCATCGGCGGTGCGTTGCGCCGCAGCTCGGCGACCTGCGGCGGCAGCGGCGGCGGGGTCGACGCCGCCGGCGGGGCCGGCGGGCGCACGACGACGGCCACCGCCGGCGGCTCGCGCATGCACTCGGGCACCTCGACGGTCTCGGGCAGGCGCGCGAGCAGCCGTTCCGCGGGCGCCAGCCCCTGCTCGGCCGCCGCGCGCAGGAAGAACGCCGCCAGCAGATCGTCGCGCTCGACGCCGCGGCCGTTGGCGTACATCCAGCCGAGCGCGTACTGCGAGCGCGCGTCGCCCAGGCGCGCCGCCTTGCAGTACAGCATCGCGGCGCGCGCGCCGTCGCGCGGCACGCCGTCGCCGTGCTCGTAGGCCTGCGCCTCGGCGCGGTAGCTGCGCACCAGCGCCGTCTCGTCCACGGCCTGCGCCGCTGCGACGGCGCTGCACAGCAGGCCGGCGGCGAACGCGGCGGCGCCGAGCTGCGGGCGGACGAACGGGGGCAGGGCGGGCATGGCGTGGTCGATCGCTCAGTGTGCCAGCCCGCCCGCGGCCCGTCACCCACCAGGTGCGGGGGGGTGACGGGCGGCAGCTCGCGCGCGCTTCAGGCCTTGTGGTAGACCGGCGCCAGCCCGTACACCGGCGTCGGGATGCCCTCCATGCGCGCCTTGAGCTGCAGCGCCAGGCACAGCGAGTAGTGCCGGTTCTGGTGCAGGTTGCCGCCCTGCATCCACAGGTTCGGCACCTGGGTGGGCTTCCACATGTTGCGCAGCTCGCCTTCCCACGGCCCGGGGTCCTTGCGCGTGCCCGAGCCCAGCCCCCAGCACTTGCCGAGGCGGTCGGCCGTGTCCTGATCGATCAGCTGCGCGACCCAGCCGTTCATCGAGCCGTAGCCGGTGGCCCAGACGATCAGGTCGGCCGGCAGTTCGGTGCCGTCGGCCATCTTCAGCCCCGCGGGCGTCACGCTGTCGATCGCGCCGGTCTTGAGCTTGACCTTGCCGTCGGCGACGAGCTCGGAGGCGCCGACGTCGATGTAGTAGCCCGAGCCGCGGCGCAGGTACTTCAGGAACAGGCCCGAGCCGTCGTCGCCGAAGTCGAGCAGGAAGCCCGCCTTCTCGAGCCGGGCGTAGAAGTCGGCGTCGCGCTCCTTCATCTGCTGGTACACCGGCACCTGCAGCGCCGGCAGCGCCTTGTACGGCAGGCTGGCGAAGATCAGGTCGGCGGTGTCGACATCGATGCCGTTCTTCACCGCCTGCTCGCTGTACAGCGCGCCGAGTGCGAGCTCCATCAGCGTGTCGCTGCGCGCCACGTGCGTGCTCGAGCGCTGCACCATCGTGACGTCGGCGCCGTTTTCCCACAGGTCGGCGCAGATGTCGTGTGCCGAGTTGTTCGAGCCGACGACGACCGCCTTCTTGCCCTTCCAGTCCTCGCCGCTGCGGAAGCGGCTCGAGTGCACCTGCGTGCCCTTGAAGTCGCCCATCCCGGGGTAGTCGGGCAGGTTCGGCACGCCGCTCATGCCGGTGGCGAACACGAGGTGGCGCGGGCGCAGCACGACGGTCTCGCCCTTGTGCTCGACGGTGACTTCCCACTCCTGGTTGGCCTCGTTCCAGCGCGCCCCCTTGCACTCGGTGCTCGCCCAGTAGTTGAGCTCCATCAGCTTGGTGTAGCTCTCGAGCCAGTCGCCGATCTTGTCCTTCGGGCTGAACACCGGCCAGTCGTCGGGGAAGGGCAGGTACGGCAGGTGGTCGTACCACACCGGGTCGTGCAGGCACAGGCTCTTGTAGCGCCGCCGCCAGCTGTCGCCCGGGCGCTCGTTCTTCTCCACGATGATCGCCGGCACGCCGAGCTTCTTCAGCCGCGCGCCGAGGATGATGCCGGCCTGCCCGCCGCCGATGATCACGACGTACGGCTGGCGCGTGAAGCCGAGCGTGCGCTCCTCGTCCTGCCGCTGCTCGAGCCAGGTGCGCCGCCCCGGGTGCACGCCGTGCTCGACGCCCTTGTCGCGGCGCTCGCGCCTCTTCTCCTCGAAGCCCTTGAGCTCCTGCAGCGTCGTCAGCAGCGTCCACGCCTTGCCGCCGACGAGCCGCAGGTGGCCGCGGCCGCGGCCGGTGGCGGTCTCGAACGTGAACCAGCCTTCGGTGACGCCGCCCGCCTCGCTGCCTTCGCCCTGGATCGTCCAGTTCGACGGCTTGGCGTTCGGCATCGTGCCTTCGAGCATGTCGCGGATCTGCGCCGGGCCTTCGGCGGTCTTGATGTTCCAGGTGAACGAGACGAGGTCGCGCCAGTACGAGTCGTCGCCGAACATCGAGGCCGCGGCGCCGTGGTCGCCGCGTGCGCAGGCGTCGCCGAAGGCGTCGAGCCACTGCTGGATGGTCAGGGTGGGGGTGGTCATGGCCTCGTCTCCTCTCACTTCAGGCTGTCGTAGACCGCGGTCTCGAACGCGTAGTACAGGGGCACCGACTCGCGGTCGGCGAACGGGAAGATCTGCGTCATGTAGACGCCGCCGACACCGGTGGCGGGGTCGATCCAGTAGAACGAGTTGGCCAGCCCCGCCCACATCAGGCCGCCGGCCGGGCGGCCGGTGAACACCGGCTCGTGGTTGATCTGGAACGCCAGGCTCCAGCTCTTGGCCACGCCGGGGAAGAACTCGGCGTCGTTGGTCAGCGGGATCGCGGCGACGAGGCGCGTGACGCGGCAGTCGCCCATGTGGTTCATCGCCAGCGACGCCACGGTTTCCGGCTTGAGCACGCGCTCGCCGCCGAGCTGGCCGCCGTTGAGGATCATGCGCACGAACTTCAGGTAGTCGCCCATCGTGCCGTACAGGCCGCCGCCGCCCATCTCGAACTCCGGCTGCTGCGGGATCTCGAACGCGAACGGCGCGAGCCGGCCGTCGGGCCCGCGCAGGTGGATGCCGGCCAGGCGCTCGCGCATGTCGGGGCGGATGCGGAAGGCCGTGCTCGTCATCCCGAGCGGGTCGAACAGGTTCGCCTTCAGGTAGGCGCCGAGCGTCTGGCCGCTCACCGCCTCGACCATCTTGCCCGCCCAGTCGATGCCGATGCCGTACTCCCAGCGCTCGCCGGGGTCGGCCAGCAGCGGCGTCGCGAGCGATCGGTTTCTGCACTCGGTGATGCCGGGGATGCCCAGCGCGGCCTGCACCTTCTGGATGTCGGTGTTCCAGATCTCGTAGCTGAAGCCGGCGCTGTGCGTCAGCAGGTGGCGCAGCGTCACCGGGCGCTTGGGCGGGCGGAACGTCGGCCGGCCGTCGGCGTCGAAGCCGGTCAGCACCTGCGCCTCGCCGATTGCCGGCACGACGCGCGAGGCCGGCGCGTCGAGGTCGAGCAGGCCGCGCTCGACGCACTGCACCGCGGCCACCGACGTCAGCGCCTTCGTCATCGAGGCGATCCAGCCGACGGTGTCGGTCGTCATCGCCTGGCCCGAGCCGAGCACGCGTTCGCCGAACGCGCCCTCGTAGATCGTGCCCTCGCGGTTGGTCGCCATCGCGACGACGCCGGGCACCGCGCCGGCGGCAACGGCGCCGCGCAGCAACATGTCGGCTCTGTGCTTCAAGTCCATCCGGGTCTCCTCGTTGGGGCGGTTTGCCGGCGCACGTGTCGCCGGGCGGACCAATATAGGACGGGCGCGTCGGCGGCGACAGAGGGTTTGGCCGATCGGCGCCGCGGCGGCGGGGGC
>CALIDR010000003.1 GCA_938022295.1 uncultured Burkholderiaceae bacterium | reverse complement strand
CCCGGCTGGACCTGCCCGTTCTGTTCGCTGCTGTGCGAAGGCTGGGCGGCACCCGCCGCCGCCGCGGCGGCGTGCGGCCGCGCGCGCGGTGCGCTCGACGCTCATGGCGGCGCCGAAGCGGCAGCAGCGCTCGTCGACGGCTCGGCCACCGACCGCGAATCGGCGCTCGACGCCGTGGCGGCGCGCCTGGCGACCTGGCGCCAGCCGCTGTTCGGCGGCCTGGGCACCGACATCGCCGGCGTGCGCGCGCTGTATCGGCTGGCCGCGCGCGTCGGCGCGATCTGCGATCACGCCGACGGCGCGGCGCTGATGCACGGCCTGCGCGCGCTGCAGGACCGCGGCCAGTACACCGCCACGCTTGCCGAAGTGCGCAGCCGCGCCGACCTGATCGTCTGCATCGGCACGGCGGCGCAGGCGTATCCGATGCTGTTGCGGCGCCTCGGCGTCGGCGACGCCACGGGCCCTTGCCGGCGCGTCGTCTTCGTCGGCGCGGTGCCGCCGGCGGATCTCGACGGTGTGGCGGTCGACGGCGTGGCCGGCAGCGGCGACCTGCCGGCCGACGTGCAGCAGCTCGCCGCGCTGGTGGCCGGGCGCGCGGTGCGCGGCGCGGACCCCGCACTGGCAGCACTCGCCGAGGCGCTGCACGCTTCGACCTACGCCGTGCTGGTCTGGGACGCGACGACGCTGCCGGCCGAGGGCGCCCTCGTCGTCGAGGTGCTCGAGCGCATCGTCGGCACGCTGAATCGCCACACGCGCGCCGCGACGCTGCCGCTCGGCGGCAGCGACGGCGGCCACAGCGTCAACCAGACGCTGGCGTGGCTGTCGGGCCTGCCGTCGCGCACGCGCGTGGCGGCGCAGGGGCTGCAGCACGAGCCGCGGCTGTACGACACCGCGCGCCTGCTCGACCGCGGCGCCGTCGACGGGCTGCTCTGGATCTCGAGCTTCGACCCCTCGCGGCTGCCGCCGGGCACCGCGCTGCCGCGCATCGTGCTCGGGCCGCCGGCGATGGCGCAGCGCCTGCGCGCGGCCGGCGCGCTCGACGGCGCCATCTTCGTCGCCGTCGCGACGCCGGGCCTGCAGACTGGCGGCCACCTGTTCCGCACCGACGGGCCGGTCGTGCTGCCGCTCGACGCCGCGGCGGCCGACGCCGGCGTGCCGACGGTGGCGGCGGTGCTCGACGCGATCGAACGGCGCCTGGCCGTCGGCCGGGGGGCGGGGCGATGACGGCCACGCTGCGCATCCGCGGCGGGCGCGTGTTCGACCCCGCCAACGGCGTGGACGGCGAGGTGCGCGACGTCGGCGTGCGCGACGGACGCATCGTCGCCCTCGACCCGCGCGAGCCGGTAGCGCAGGAGATCGACGCCAGCGGCTGCCTCGTGATGGCCGGCGGCATCGACCTGCACAGCCACATCGGCGGCGGCAAGGTCAACCTCGCGCGTCTGCTGCTGCCCGAGGACCACCGCCGCGGGCTCGAGCCCGCGCCGCTGCCCGACAACCCGCTCGAGCTGCCGTCGTGCGGCACCTGCACGCCGGGCACGCTGGCCACCGGCTACCGCTATGCCGAGATGGGCTACACGGCGGCGTTCGAGCCGGCGATGGTCGCCGGCAACGCGCGCCACGTCCATCTCGAGATGGGCGACGTGCCGATCCTCGACCACGGTGCCTATGTGATGCTCGGCAACGACGAGGTGTTCCTGCGCCTGCTGCACGACGATGCGCCGCCCGAGGTACTGCACGACTACGTCGGCTGGGTCGTGCACGCGACGAAGGCGATGGGCGTCAAGGTCGTCAACCCGGGCGGCATCTCGGCGTTCAAGTTCAACCAGCGCAAGCTCGACGTCGACGAGGCGCACGTGCACTGGCAGGTCACGCCGCGGCGCATCGTGCAGGCGCTCGCGCGCGCGATCCACGAGCTCGGCCTCGCGCACCCGCTGCACATCCACGCGAGCAACCTCGGCGTGCCGGGCAACATCGACTCGACGCTGGCGACGATCGACGCCCTCGACGGCCTGCGCGGCCACCTGACGCACGTGCAGTTCCACGCCTACGGCACCGAGGGGCCGAAGAAGTTCTCGTCGGCGGCGCTGCGCCTGGCCGAGGCCGTCAACGCGCATCCGAACGTGTCGGTCGACGTCGGCCAGATCCTGTTCGGCCAGACCGTGACGGCCTCCGGCGACACGATGCGCCAGCACGCCAACGCCGACCTCGGCAGCCCGCGCAAGTGGATCGGCGCCGACATCGAGTGCGACGCCGGCTGCGGCGTCGTGCCGTTCCGCTACCGCGAGCAGAGCTACGTCAACGCGCTGCAGTGGGCGATCGGGCTCGAGCTGTTCCTGCTCGTCGACGACCCGTGGCGCGTCGTGCTGACGACCGACCACCCGAACGGCGCGCCGTTCACGAGCTACCCGCACCTGATCCGGCTGCTGATGGACAAGTCGTTCCGCGACGAGCAGCTCGCGCGGCTGCACCCCGACGTGGCCGCACAGGCGGCGCTGAAGGACATCAAGCGCGAGCTGACGCTGTCGGAGATCGCGATCCTCACGCGCGCCGCGCCGGCGCGGCTGCTGGGTCTCGCCGACCGCGGTCACCTCGGCATCGGCGCCGCGGCCGACATCGCCGTCTACCGCGAGCGTGGCGACGCCGAGGCGACGTTCTCGCAGGCGGCGTGGCTGCTGAAGGACGGCGTGCCGGTGGTGCGCGACGGCCGCGTCGTCGCGACGCCTGCGGGCGGCATTCACTTCGCCACCCCCGAGTTCGACCCCGCGGTCGAGCGCGCGGCGGACGCCGCCACCGAGCCGCGCATGCGCGGCCACCACCGCTACCGCCCGATCGGCCACGACGAGCTGTGCGCCTGCGGCAACGGCGGCCGGCTGCTGCCGGCGGCTTGCTACCCGCAGGCGGTCTGACGCGATGGAACGCGACGGCATCGCGATCGACGACACGTTCGCCGAAGCCTTCCCGATGAAGGCCACGCGGCTCGTGATCACCGCGCACGACCCGACGTGGGCGATGCACGCCGCGACGACCGCCACCGGCTTCGCGACGTCGGTGATCGCCTGCGGCTGCGAGGCCGGCGTCGAGCGCACGCTGGGTGCCGGCGAGACGCCCGACGGCCGCCCGGGCGTGGCGATCCTGCTGTTCGCGATGTCGGGCAAGGAACTCGCCAAGCAGGTCGAGCGGCGCGTCGGCCAGTGCGTGCTGACGTGCCCGACGACGGCGGTCTACGCCGGGCTGCGCGAGGGCGAGCCGATCGCGCTCGGGCGCAACCTGCGCTTCTTCGGCGACGGCTGGCAGACCAGCAAGGTGATCGGCGGCGTGCGCTACTGGCGCATCCCGACGATGGACGGCGAGTTCGTCGCGCAGGAGTCGACGCCGGTCGTCAAGGCGGTGGGCGGCGGCAACCTGCTGCTGCTGGGCACCGGCACCGCCGAGGTGCTCGCCGGCGCCGAGGCGGCGGTGGCGGCGATGCGCCGCGTGCCGGGCGTGATCCTGCCGTTTCCGGGCGGCGTCGTGCGCTCGGGCTCGAAGGTGGGCAGCAAGTACCCGTCGCTGATGGCGTCGACCAACGACGCGTTCTGCCCGGCGCTCGTCGGGCTGGCCCCGAAGACCGAGCTCAGCGCGGACGTCCGCTGCGTGATGGAGATCGTCGTCGACGGCCTGACCGAAGCCGACGTCGCCGCCGCGATGCGCGCCGGCATCGACGCCGTCACCGCGCGCGGCGCCGCCGCGGGCGTCGTGCGCATTTCGGCCGGCAACTACGGCGGCAAGCTCGGGCCGTACCACTTCCACCTGCACCGGATCGCCGGTGCGGCGGCGACATGAGCGCGCCGGGCTGCTCCCAAGCGCTCGTGCCGGAGCGCGGCCCGCGGGGGGACTTACCGTGAGCGGCTGGCGCCTGACGCTCGAGCGGCCACCGCCGCTGCGCGTCGACGCGCGCGCGCTGCAGCCGGCGGCGCTCGCCGCGCTCGGCCGCGCCGATGTGGAGCGGCTGCCGCTGCCGTGCGGGCGCGAGCCGATCGCAGTCGCCGACTGCTTCGCCGTCGCCCCGCTGCCCGACGCCGCGGGCGCCGAGCTCGTCGTCGAAGGCGACCTCGCGTGCTTCGACCGCGTCGGCTGGGGCCTCGCCGACGGCACGCTGCACGTGCGCGGCCGCGTCGGCGACCACGCGGGCGGCGGCATGGCCGGCGGCCGCCTCGTGATCGACGGCGACGCTGGCGACCTCGCCGCCTGCGCGATGCGCGGCGGCTGGCTCGAGGTGGGCGGCGCCGTCGGCGACCTCGCCGCGAGCGCGCTGCCCGGCGAGATGGACGGCATGCGCGGCGGCACGTTCGTCGTGCGCGGCGGCGCCGGCGTGCGGCTGGCCGACCGCATGCGCCGCGGCACCGTCGTCGTGTTCGGCGACGTCGGCGACTTCGCCGCCTCGCGCATGGTCGCCGGCACGCTCGCGCTCGGCGGGCGCTGCGGCGCCCATCCCGGCTATGTGCTGCGCCGCGGCAGCGTCGTGTTCGCGGGCACGCCGCCGCGGCTGCCGGCCACCTTCGTGCCGATACACTCCGACGCTTCGGTGTTCTGGCAGTTGCTCGCGCGCGATCTGGCGCGCTTCGGCGGCCCGTTCGCCGGCCTGCCGGCTCGGCGCGTGCAGCGCCACGCCGGCGACCTCGCGGTGGGCGGGCACGGCGAATTCCTGATGCCGCTGGACTGATCCGCCACCCGCATCGCGAGCCGGCGTCGGCCGGTTGTCGCTTCGATCCCTGCGACCTTCCCGACCCCTCACCACGACCCGCCACGATGACCCGCGACTACACCTTCCACGCCGGCGAAGCCACCGTGCTGGCCCGCGACGGCCAGTTCACCGACGCGATGCCCGAGATCCTGATCGGCCGCACCGACGGCCCGGTCGGCCACGCGTTCGCCAACATGATGGCGCAGAGCAAGGGCCACACGGCGATGTTCGCGATCCGTGCCTGCAACCAGATGGTGCGCCCGGCGACGATCATGGTGCCGAAGGTGACGCTGAAGGACATGGCCAACATCGACCTCTTCGGCGGCGTCGTGCAGTCGGCCACCGCCGACGCGGTGCTCGACAGCGTGATCGAGGGCGTGATCCCGAAGGAGCGCGTCGACGACCTGTGCATCGTCAGCCTGGTGTGGATCGACCCGCGCTGCGCGACCGACCCGAACCTCGACAAGGCGGACATGTACCGCACCAACTACGAGGCGACCAAGCTCGCGATCCGCCGCGCGCTGAACGACGAGCCGACGATCGACGAGCTGATCGCCAACCGCCACACGATCCGGCACGACATGGACGACTGGAGCCGATGAGGCTCGCCCTGTTCGACCTCGACCACACGCTGATCCCGTTCGACAGCGGCAGCGTGTTCACGCGCCACCTGATCGCCTGCGGCGCGCTCGAGGCCTCGTTCGAGCCGCGCTACCTCGAGTACTGCCGCCGCTACGCCGCCGGCGACGTCGACATGGTCGAGATGCACCGCTTCACGGTCGGCGCGCTGGCCGCGCATCCGCCCGCGGCGCTGCAGCGCTGGCTGCGCGCGTTCGAGCCGGCGATCGCGGCGCTCGTGCCCGCGGCGTCGCACGAACTGGTCGCGGCGCACCGCCGCGACGGCCACGCGTGCGTGCTCGTCACGGCGACGACGCGTTTCGTCGCCGAGGCGTTCGCGCGCGTGCTCGGGCTCGAGGAGGTGCTGGCCACCGAGCCGGCGGTCGACGCGCGCGGCCACTACACCGGCGAAGTCGTCGGGCCGCCGTGCTTTCGCGAGCACAAGCGCACCCACGTCGAGGGCTGGCTGGCGCGCCGCGGGCTGCGCTGGGGCGATGTCGAGCGCAGCTGGTTCTACTCCGACTCGGTCCACGACCTGCCGCTGCTCGCGGCCGTCAGCGACCCGGTGGTCGTGAACCCCGATCCGGCGCTCGCCGCGCACGCGGCCGCGCGGGGCTGGCCGGTCAGGAGGGTTTCCCGATCCGAGGGCGCGACGGCGTGAGGGCCGCGCGCACCTCGGGTCCTTCCCGGAGAACGGTTGACGGCAGGGGCGCCGGGCGACGAAAGTCCGCCCCCGCGTCCTGACACGACCCTGCCCATGCTGCGCATCGACCGTCTGACCAAACGCTACGGCGACGTGGCGGCGCTGCGGGCGCTGTCGTTCGAGGTGCCGCGCGGCCAGTTCGTCGCCCTGCTCGGGCCCAACGGTGCCGGCAAGTCGACGCTGTTCCAGGTGCTCACGGGCCTGTTCGCCGCCGACGAGGGCGACGTCGAGGTCGCCGGCCATTCGCTGCGGCGCGAGCCGGCGGCGGCGCTGCGCCACATCGGCGTCGTGTTCCAGCAGATGTCGCTCGACCTCGACCTGAGCATCCGCCGCAACCTGCGGTTCCAGGCCGACCTGCACGGCCTGCCGCGCGCGGTGGCCGAAGCGCGCATCGCCGCCGAGTGCGCCCGCCTCGGGGTCGACCCGGATCTGGACCGCAAGGTGCGCGAGCTGTCGGGCGGCAACCGCCGCAAGGTGGAACTCGCGCGCGCCAACCTGCATCAACCACAGGTGCTGCTGATGGACGAGGCCACGGTCGGGCTCGACCCCAAGTCCCGTCGCGACCTGATCGCCGCGCTGCGCGCCGACGTGCGCGAGCGCGGCGTGTGCGTGCTGTGGGCCACCCACCTGGTCGAGGAGGCGGTCGGCGCCGACCGCGTGCTCGTGCTGCACCAGGGCCGGCTGCTCGCCGATGGCACGCCGGCCGAGGTCACGGCCGCGCTCGGCGGCGCGACGCTCGAAGCCGGCTTCATCGCCCGCACCCAGACCCCGGCGCGGGCGACCCACGACACCCCGAAGGAGACCACGGCATGAGATGCCCCACCGTATCGGCCGCCGCCTTGGGCCGGGCTGCCGCCGCGGCGCTCGCCCTCGCGTTCGCCGGCGCGGCGGCCGCGCAGGGCACGGCTTACGTGTCGAGCGAGAAGGACGACGCGCTCACGATGATCGACGTCGCGACGCTGACCGTGAAGGGCACGGTGCCCACCTGCAAGCGCGCGCGCCACGTGCAGCGCGGGCCCGACGGCCACCTGTGGGTCGCCTGCACCGACTCCAACCAGGCCGACGTGATCGACCCGGCGACGAACCGCTCGGTGCGCCGCATCCCGCTCGGCGACGAGCCCGAGGCGTTCGACCTCTCGCCCGACGGCAAGACGATCTACGTCTCCAACGAGGACGCCGGCGAGGCGAGCTTCGTCGACGCGGCTACCGGCAAGGTGCTGAAGAAGGTCAAGGTCGGCGACGAGCCCGAAGGCGTCAAGGTCAGCCCCGACGGCAAGCTCGTCTACGTGACCTCCGAGGTCGCGAGCATGGTGCACGTGATCGACACCGCCACCGGCCAGGTGGTGAAGAACGTGCGCGTCGGCAAGCGCCCGCGCCGCATGGCGATCACGCCCGACGGCAATGAGCTGTGGGTGACCAACGAGCTCGACGCCGGCGTGACGATCGTCTCCACCGCGACGCACGAGGTGATCGGCAACCTCAAGTTCGAAGTCCGCGGCGCGCGCGCGGCCGACATCACGCCGGTGGGCATCACGATGACGAAGGACGGCAAGCGCGCGTTCGTCGGCCTCGGCAAGGCCAACCACGTCGCGTTCGTCGACGTGCCGGCGCGCAAGGTCACGCACCTCGTGCTGGTGGGCAAGCGGGCGTGGAACGTCGCCCTCGACCGCGCCGAGCGGCGGCTGTGGGTCGTCAACGGCCTGAGCGACGACGTCACCGTCGTCGACGTCGAGGCGGCGAAGGCGATCCGCAGCATCCCGGTGGGCCGCGTGCCGTACGGCGTCGTGCTCGTCGAATGAGAGCCGCCGTCTTCGCTCTGCTGGCGACGCTCGCCTGGATGGCGCCGCTCGCGCCTGCCGCGGCGGCGACGCTGAAGGCGACGCTGATCGTGCCGGCCGACGACCCGCGACTCGAGCGCACGCGCCTGGAACGCGCCTACCTCGGCCACCCCGGCGGGCCGGCCGGCGACGGGCTGAAGGTCGCGCTCGACGAGAGCCGCTTCGAGCTCGACGCCGTCGGCGCGGCGGTCGACGTGGCCACCGTCGAGGCGGCCTCGGTCGAAGCGGCGAAGGCCGCCGCCGCGGCCGCCGAGCGCGCGGGCGCGGCCGTGCTGCTGACCGACCTGCCCGCGGCGTGGACGCTGGCGGTGGCCGACGCGGTGCGGCTGCCGGTGCTCAACCTCGGCGACGCGTCCGACCGCCTGCGCCAGCAGGACTGCCGCGCGCGCCTGTACCACCTGCTGCCGAGCGAACGCATGCGCGCCGATGCGCTCGCGCAGTACCTGGTGGCGCGCCGCTGGACGCGCGTGCTGCTGCTCGTCGGCGACCCGCCGGCCGACCGCGAGCGCGCGGCCACCGTGCAGGCCTCGCTGAAGCGCTACGGCGTGCAGGTGGTGGCGAGCAAGCCGTTCAAGCGCACGGCCGACCCGCGCGAGCGAGACCTCGCCAACCCGCTGCTGCTGACCGGCGGCGCCACCACCTACGACGCGGTGTGGGTCGTCGACAGCGACGGCGAGTTCGCGCGCACGCTGCCGTACCAGACGGCGCTGCCGCGGCCGGTGGTGGGCGACGCCGGGCTCGTCGCGCTGGCGTGGCACGCGCAGTTCGAGCGCTTCGGCGCGCCGCAGGTCTCGCGCCGCTTCGCGCGTGCGCACCGGCGGCCGATGACGGCGCACGACTGGGCCTCGTGGATGGCCGGCAAGGCGCTGGTGGCCGCCGCCGTGGCGGCGCCGAAGGGGCCGGCCGCGGCGCAGGCGCAGGCGATCCCGCGCGTCGTGCTCGACGGCTCGAAGGGCACCAACATGGACTTCCGCCCCTGGGACGGCCAGCTGCGGCAGACGATGCTGCTGACCGACGGCCAGGGGGTGATCGCGCAGGCGCCGGTCGACGGCGTCCTGCACCCGAGCAACGTGCTCGACACGCTGGGCGCCGACGCGCCGGAGCGACTGTGCAAGGCCAGCCGCTGAGCGACGCCGTCGCCCCCGTCCCGGCGCTGCCGCTGCGCCGCGGGCCGGCGCACGCGCTGCAGGCGCTGCAGGCGATCGTGCTGCGCGAGCTCGTCAAGTTCTCGCAGCAGACCGGCCGCCTGGTGTCGGCGCTGGTGCGCCCGCTGCTGTGGCTGGCGGTGTTCGCGGCGGGCTTTCGCAACGTGTTCGGCGTCGCGATCGTCGAGCCGTACGACACCTACATCCCGTACGACGTCTACATCGCCCCCGGCCTGATCGGCATGGTGCTGCTGTTCAACGGCATGCAGTCGAGCCTGGCGATGGTCTACGACCGCGAGATGGGGCTGATGCGCCTGCTGCTGACGGCGCCGCTGCCGCGGCCGTGGCTGCTGTTCTCGAAGCTGACCGCGACCGCGGTGCTGTCGGTGCTGCAGGCGCTGGCGTTCGTCCTCGTCGCCGCGGCGATCGGCACCACGCTGCCGCTGCTGTCGTGGCACGCGCTGCACGCGCTGGTGGCCGTCGTCGCCGGCGCGCTGATGCTCGGCGCGCTCGGGCTGCTGCTGAGCGTGCACATCAAGCAGCTCGAGAACTTCGCCGGCACGATGAACTTCGTCATCTTCCCGATGTACTTCCTGTCCACCGCGCTGTACCCGCTGTGGAAGCTGCAGGAGTCGGGCGCGGAGTGGGTCTACCACGTCGCGCGGTTCAACCCGTTCACGCACGCGATCGAGTGGATCCGCTTCGCGATCTACGGCAAGGATCCGGGCTGGGCGCCGTGGATCGTGCTCGGCTGCCTCGTCGCGTTCTTCGCGCTCGCCTGCTGGGGCTACGACCCGCAGCGCGGCTTCGGCGGCCTGACCAAGCGCGGCGGGGGCGGCGGATGACGGCACCGCGCCCCGTTCGCGCCCGGCGGCGCTTCCTGCGCACCGCCGTCGCGGCTCTGCTCGGCGCGGGCGCGGGCGGCGCGTTCGCGCGCGAGGCGGCGTACCCGGTGCGGCCGATCAAGCTGTGGGTGCCGTGGGCCGCGGGGGGTGCCACGGACCTCACGATGCGGCTGCTCGCCGAGCTCGCCTCGCCGATCCTCGGTCAGCGCATCGTGATCGAGAACCGGGGCGGTGCCGGCGGCACGCTGACGATGTCGGTGCTTCAGAGCGCCGAGCCCGACGGCTACACGATCTCGCAGCTGCCGCAGACGGTGTTCCGCGCCTACTACACGCAGTCGGTGCCGTGGCACCCGATCCGCGACACGACGCCGATCATCCAGATTTCGGGCGTCACGTTCGGCGTGCTGGTGGCCGAGGCGAGCCGCTTCCGCAGACTGGAGGACCTGTTCGACTACGCGCGGCTGCACCCGGGCGAGCTGTCGATCGCGACCAACGGCGTGGGCACCTCGCCGCACCTGGTGCTCGAGGAACTGTTCACCGCCCGCGGGCTGTCGTACATCCACGTGCCGTACAAGGGCGTGGCCGAGCAGCTGACGGCGGTGATGTCGGGGCAGGTGATGGTCGGCGTCGGCTCGACCGGCTTCGGGCCGATGGTCGACAACGGCCGGCTGCGGCTGCTCGTGCTCTTCAGCGCCCAGCGCTCGCGCCGCTGGCCGCAGGTGCCGACGCTGCGCGACCTCGGCTTCGACATCGTCGCCCAGTCGCCGTACGGCATCGCCGGGCCCGCGGGCCTGCCGCCGCACGTCGTCGCGACGCTGCACGACGCCTTCAAGCGCGCGATGTTCGACGCCCAGTTCATCCAGGAGCTCGACAAGTACGACCAGGAGCCGGACTACCTGGGCCCGGACGACTACGCGCGCCAGTGCCGCGTGATGTTCGAGAAGGAGCGCGAGATCGTCGAGCGACTGGGCCTCGCGCGGCGGGCCGGCAGCTGAGGCGCCCCTCGATAATCGGGCCGCCTCCGCCGCCCGGGTGGCGAAATCGGCAGACGCAGCGGACTTAAAATCCGCGGCCTTCACGGCATACGGGTTCGAGTCCCGTTCCGGGCACCAAGGTGGGTCTGCGCGCTCAAGTGCCAGACACCCAGCGCTGCAGAGCAAGGGTGAGCACGAAGGCGCCGACGGCGAACGTCGCCGCAGCGTGATGGCCGTGGCCGGCCAGCAGCAAGGCGTCGAGCACCGCCATCGCGGCGATCAACGTGACGACGGCGTGAGGCACGTCTCCAGGCCGGCGGCGACGCAGACGGCGCATCGCGTACACCAACAGGACGACGTACAGCAGCCACGGCGCCCACGCGGCTGGCGATGTGACAGCCAACTGTGCGCCGTAAAGAAGAGGCACGCCGAGAAACCCCAGCGGCCAAAGGCGGCCGAGTTGGTCGAGATGCTCCTGTTTGGCGATGTAGGTCAGGCCGATCAGATGGCACAGCAGGGCGGCGGCGGCGACGGCCACGGCGGCAGGCAGTGCATCGGCGACCGCGTAAGAAGCGGTCGCGACCACGAGGACGCGGCACAACCCCATCACGAGGGGACTCAATGGGTTCGTCTTGTGGTGGGCGTCGTAGAACACGATCGCAGCCGCCAGCGCGGCGCTCGATGCCATCGCGCGCCACGGTGGATCGCCGTCGGGGGTGCGACCAACGGCGGCGACGGCGAGCGCACCGAGAGCCAGGAGGCCGAAGCCGGCCGTGAAGACCTGGCGCGCCGTGACCTCGCCAGCCGGAATCGGGCG
>CALIDR010000002.1 GCA_938022295.1 uncultured Burkholderiaceae bacterium | reverse complement strand
CGCCGCGCTCGACGACGGCCGCGAGGCACCCGCCGACGCGCGCGGCGCGGTAGCGCGGTGCCGTGGTCACGCCTTGGCCACCTTGCCCGCGCGGCCTTCGAGGAAGTCGCGCATGCGCTGCTTGGCCGCTTCGTCGCCCTGCGCGATCGCGGCCATCAGCGACTCGACGAACAGCCCGTCGGACTGCGACAGGTCGGCGATGCGCGGCAGCGCCTGGATCACGGCGAAGTTCGACAGCGGCGCGTTGGCGGCGATGCGGCGCGCCAGCGCCACCGCCTTGGCCACCCCTTCGCCGTCGGCCACCCGGTAGTGCGACAGGCCCACCGCCTGGCCCTCGTCGGCGTCGAGCACGCGGCCGGTGAGCATCATGTCGGTCATGCGCGCCGCGCCGATCAGCCGCGGCACGCGCGCCGAGCCGCCGCCGCCCACGAACAGCCCGCGCTGCCCCTCGGGCAGGCCGTAGAACGTGCTCGCCTCGGCCACGCGGATGTGGCAGGCGCTGGCCAGTTCGAGCCCGCCGCCGACGACCGCGCCGTGCAGCGCCGCGACGACCGGCACCGGGCCGAACTGGATCGCGTCCATCGCCGCGTGCCACATGCGCGAGTGCGCGACGCCCTCGAACGTGCTGCGCTCGCCGAGCTCGGAAAGGTCGAGCCCGGCGCAGAAGTGCCGCCCCTCGCCGCTGATCACGACGGCGCGCACCGCCGCCGGCCAGTTCACGAACGCGGTGTGCAGCTGGCGCACCAGGGCGTCGTTCAGCGCGTTGCGCTTGTCCGGCCGCGCCAGGCGCAGGTGCGCGACGTCGCCGTCGACGCCGATCTGCAGCAGGTCCAGCGTGGCCAGCACGCCGGTGGCGGGCACGAAGGCAGGCAGGGTCACGGAGCGCTCCTTTTGGTTCAGTTTATGAACCATGGGGCCGACCGCCGCGGGGGTTTACCCGAAGACCCGGGCCATAACGGCTGTCGCAAGATCGGCCGGGCCAGCCGTCCGGGGCCCGGCCGACGGCGAGGCCTTTCGTTTACATCGTGAATCACCGAACCGGAGGGTGCCGACGATGAACGTCGCCGACCTGATCGCGATCGACACCCACACGCACGCCGAGGTGTCGTGCTGGAACCCGTTCGACAGCTACGGCGAGGAGTACGACCGTGCCGCCGACAAGTACTTCCGCTCGAACCGGCGGCCGACGATCGACGAGACGGTGGCGTACTACCGCGAGCGCCGGATCGGCCTCGTGATGTTCACCGTCGACAGCGAGGCCCAGCTCGGCCGCCGCCGCATCCCGAACGAGGAAGTGGCGCAAGCGGCGGCGAAGAACGCCGACATCATGATCGCCTTCGCGAGCATCGACCCCCACAAGGGGAAGATGGGCGCGCGCGAGGCGCGGCGGCTGATCGCCGAGCACGGCGTGCGGGGCTTCAAGTTCCACCCCACCGTGCAGGGCTTCCTGCCCTACGACCGCATGGCCTGGCCGCTGTACGAGGTGATCGCCGAGCACAAGCTGCCGGCCATCTTCCACAGCGGCCACAGCGGCATCGGCAGCGGCATGCGCTGCGGCGGGGGGCTGCGGCTGCAGAACAGCAACCCGATGCTGCTCGAGGACGTCGCGATCGACTTCCCCGACATCCAGATCGTCGTCGCGCACCCGAGCTGGCCGTGGCAGGACGAGGCGCTGAGCCTCGCGCTGCACAAGCCCAACGTGTGGATCGACCTCTCGGGCTGGAGCCCGAAGTACTTCCCGCCGCAGCTCGTGCAGTACGCCAACACGCTGCTCAGGGACCGCATGCTGTTCGGCAGCGACTTCCCGCTGATCACGCCCGAGCGCTGGATGAAGGACTTCGACGAGGCCGGCTTCAGGCCCGAGGTCAAGCCGCTGATCCTGAAGGACAACGCGGTGCGGCTGCTCGGCCTCGCCTGACGCGGGCGACGGGCGGGATGACGGCCCGCCCGAGTCAACTTAATCGTTCACGGCGCGACCGATCGGTCTGCGAATGGCAGCATCGCGTTCCTCCCAGCCGTATCAGGAGATCGACGATGAAGACCCCCAATCGCCGCGTGTTCATGCTGCAGGTGGCCGCCACCGGTGCCGCGCTCGGTGCCGGCGCGGCCTCGGCGCAGGCCCGCCTCGACGAGAACGACCCGCAGGCCGTCGCGCTCGGCTACAGGCACGACACGACGAAGGTCGACCGCCAGCGCTTCCCGCGCCACGGCAACGACCAGCTCTGCCACAACTGCGCGCTGTACCAGGGCAAGGCGAGCGACGAGTGGGCGGGCTGCCCGCTGTTCCCCGGCAAGCTCGTGGCCGGCAAGGGCTGGTGCAGCGCCTGGGCGAAGAAGGCGGGCTGAAGCCGCGCCGCCGCGGCGCCGACACCCGCGCGCCGCGGCGCGTTCAGCTGATCGACTCGATCTGCCGCGACTGCTGGTACGCGCGCCCGAACCGGTTGGCCAGGAACTGCGGCAGCGCGACCTGCTCCTGGCGCACGAAGCCGCGCGAGGGCAGCCGGCCTTCGCGGAACAGGTCGACGACGGCGCACACGCCGGCGGCGGTCGTGATCTGGATCGCCGACAGCGGCGCCGTCTCGCTGCGGTCGGCGAAGATCTTGCGCGCGAACACCTCCTGGATGAACTGGCCGTCGCGCCAGCCGCTGGCGGTGACGAACACGAGCACGACGTCCTGCATCGTCGCCGGCACCGCGCGGCGCAGGATCGCCTTCAGCGTCGCCACGTCGTCCTTCATCCGCAGTTCTTCCAGCAGCACGCGCATCAGCGCGCGGTGGCCGGGGTAGCGCACCGACTTGTAGTCGAGCGTGTGCACGCGCCCGGCCAGCGTCTCGGCCAGCGTGCCCAGGCCGCCGGAGGTGTTGAACGCCTCGTACTCGACGCCGTCGAGCGAGAAGTGCTCGAGCCCCTCGAGCGGCAGCACCTCGATCGGCTCGCCGTCGCGGATCGCGTCGCAGGGGTGGACGTACTCGTTGATCAGGCCGTCGACGCTCCACGTCAGGTTGTACTTCAGCGCGTTGGTCGGAAACGCCGGCAGCGCGCCGACGCGCATCTTCAGCTCGTGCAGGCGGTCGAACCGCTGCGCGAGGTGGTGGGCGACGATGCCGACGAAGCCGGGGGCCAGGCCGCACTGCGGCATCAGCACGGTGGCGGCGTCGCGCGCCAGCTCGCGGATCGCGCGCGTGGCGGCCACGTCCTCGGTGAGGTCGAAGTAGTGGCAGCCCGCCGCCTTCGCCTGCGTGGCCACCGCGGTCGCCAGGTGGTACGGCAGCGCGTTGATCACCGCGTCGTGGCCGTCGATCGCGCGGCGCAGCGTGGCCGCGTCGGCGGTGTCGGCCTGCAGCGTGCACACGCCCGGGCCCTCGGCGCGGGCCAGCGCGTCGGCGGCGCGGTCGACGACGGTCAGCGCGTAGTCGCCGCTGCGCGCGAGCAGCGCCGCGATCGTCTGCCCGATGTGGCCGGCACCGAGCAGGGCGATCTTCATCATCGGCAGGATACGCCTCAGAACCCGAAGGCCAGGCCCACCAGCGCCTCGCCCTGCGTCATCGTGCGGCCGGCGATGCGCACGACGCACCCGCCGGCGCAGAGGAAGCCGCCCGCGCTGTCGACGAGCGTGACGTAGCCGCGCAGCTCGGCGCGCAGCATCCACTGCGGCGCGAGCGGCCACTGCGCGCCCACGCCGAGGTTCAGCGACGGCCGCCACGCGCCCGCCGTGCCGCCGGCCGCCGGCGAGAAGTGCGTGACGCCGAGGCCGCCCACCGCGTAGCCGGCCCGCGACGCCGCGGTGCCGTCGAGGAAGACCCGGCCGCCCACGTGCAGGTAGCCGACGTCGACGTCGACCTTGCCGCTGCGGCCGAACGCCTCGCCCGGCAGCGCGCTGCGCTGGAGCGACGCGAACACCTGGCCCTGCCGGCCGTCGGCGAGCGGCCAGTCCAGGCTCGCCGAGAACGCGGCGCCGCCGTCGAGCCCGTAGCTGCGGCGCCGGTCGTCGGCGTCGTCGAAGGTGCCGCCGCCGCGCGCCCCGGCGTAGACGGCGAACGTGCCCTGCGCCGCACAGGTGCCGGCCGCCGCGAGCAGCACCGCGACGGCAGCGCGGCGCAGCGCGCGGCGGGCGGCGCAGGGGCAGGAAGCAGGGAAAGCGGTCTTCACGGGCGCGGGCGGCAACACCCTCCGCATTGTCGTCGCTTGCCGCCGCCGCGGCGGCCGGCGCGGGGTCAGTGCGTCACAGCCGCGCGCACTGGTCCTCCTTGCTCGCCGCCACGTTGCCGCCGCCGGTCGGCGCGGGCACGTTCTCCGTGCACTGCAGGTTGCCCTTCATGCGGTTGTTCGTCAGCGTGAGGCCGCCGTAGTTCTTGAACGCCTGCAGGTGGCCGCCGAGCACGTTGCCGCTGGCGTTGAGCGGGCCGACGTTCTCGTCGAACAGGATGTCGCCGTTGATGCGGGCGTTCTCGATCGACGCCGCGCCGCCCTTGACGATCTGCACCGAGCCGCCGAACGTCGAGCGGCCGAACACGCGCACCGAGTTCGACCCTTCGGCCTGCAGGTTGCCGTTGATGCTGACGCTGCGTGCCGACAGCGTCGCGCCGGTGCCGACGACGACGTTGCCCTTGGCGCGGGTGCCGTCGAGCACGCAGCTGCGGCCGTCGGGGACGAAGATGTTGTCGAGGTACACGGCGCCGATCGTGCCGGTGCAGATGCGCTCCTCGGCGCTGGCGGGAGCGGCGGCGAGCAGCAGCGCGGCGCCGAGCGTGGTGAGGGAGAGGATCGTCTTCATGCGTGGCTCCTGAGGGGGTTCGAGCCGGCCGCCCCGTCCGTCGGGGGGCCGACAACACACAGAGCGCCGCGGTCGGCCGGAAATACGCTGCCGATCGCGCGAAAGTCGACCCCCTGATCCGCCCGGCCGCCGACACGGCCGCCTGGCCGCGCGGCGGCCGGCACATCGTCACCCGGTCGGCGAGCCGCGCATGCCCGCCGACCGGGGGTCTCGCCGGCGCGGGCGGACGAAGCGGCGCCGCAGCCCGAGCCGGACGAGCCGCCGCCGGGTCTTGCCGCGCCGGATCCCCGCTCCCGCGGCGCACCGCCTCCCCTCTGGCCGACGTGGCCGCGTGGCACGGGCGCCCCAAAGCTCGCGATCCGGCCGCGGACGCGGACGCACGACGGCACCGGGTGACGTTTTCCGTCACTCCCGGCCGCCGGCGGCCGGGGTGGGGTGACGCGTTGCGTCACCCCCTGTGACGCACGTCACGCCGCATAGCCCCGAAACCGCGGGGCCGGGGCTGGCACGGCCTTCGCTCCAAGCCGAGCGTCCCTGTCTTCAACCCCCATCGCAAAGGAGCGATACATGAAGCGAGTGCAACAAGGTTTCACCCTGATCGAACTGATGATCGTCGTCGCGATCATCGGCATCCTGGCGGCGGTGGCGCTGCCGGCGTATCAGGA
>CALIDR010000001.1 GCA_938022295.1 uncultured Burkholderiaceae bacterium | reverse complement strand
CGCCGGGACGAGCGGCGCGAAGGCCGCGCCGACGCGCGCCGCAACGGCGAAGCCGCCGCCGCGCCGCGCCCGGCGGCCGAACCGGCACGCCGGCCCGAGCGCGCGCCGCAGGCTGCCCCGGCAGCCGAAGTCGAAGCCGTCGGCGGTGGCGACGGCACGGCACCTGCCCCGGCCGAGGCGGGTGCCGACAACGGCGCGCGCGAGGGTCGCCGCCGCCGCGGCCGGCGCGGCGGTCGCGGGCGCGAGGGCCTGCGCGACGCAGCGGGGCTGGCCGTGACGGCCGAGGCCGGCGCCGACGAAGCCGCGGCGCCGGTACCCGCCGCCGAGGAGGCCGAACGGATGCCGCCGGTGGCGTCGCCGCGTGCCGTCGAGGCGGCCGCGACCGACGAAGGGGAGGAAGCGCCGCTGGGCGCGGCCGGCGCCGAGACCGAAGACAGCGAGGCCGCCGGCGAGCGCCGCGGCCGGCGCCGCCGCCGAGGTCGCCGCGACCGCGACGACAGCGGCGCGCCGGCCGAGGCCGCCGAAGCCGAGACGGCAGCCGCCGGCGCGGGCGCTGCCGAAGCGCCCGCCGAGGTCGCCGAAGTCGCCGAGGAGGCCGCGGCACCGACGGCTGCCGCGGTGCAAGCCGCGCCCTTGGCCGCTGCGCCGGCGCAACCGGCGGCGGCGCCGCGCCGCGAGCCGGCTCGCGTCGAGCCGTTCGTGCTGCCGGCCGACGAACTCGTCGCGGTCGCCCAGGCCGCCGGCCTCGAGTGGGTCAACTCCGACGCCGAGAAGGTCCGCGCCGCGCAGGAGGCGATCGCCAGCGAGCCGCCGCCGATCCGCGTGCCGCGCGAGCGCAAGCCGCAGATCGTGATCGACGAGGGCCCGCTCGTGCTCGTCGAGACGCGCAAGGACCTGTCGCAGCTGAAGCTGCCGTTCGAGATCGGCGCGCGGCACTGAGGCGCGCCCGCCGCAGCGCGGCGGGGGTGCGGCTCAGTCGGGAATGCGCATCGTCCGCCCGTCGAACGTGATGCGGTCGCCGGCCGCCGGCGCGGCCGACCACGGCGGGACGTTGGCCGCGGTGATCGGCACCGCCGCGTCGCCGCGCGGCGTCGTGCGCACGACCTGCGACGGCGGCAGCGGCGCGCCTTCGGTGAGGTGCGCCCACATCGCGTCGAGCGCGCGGTTGAAGTAGACGTGCAGCGGCACGTAGCGCGCCGCGTAGTCGGGGAACGGCAGGAACGCGTCGAAGTGCTGCGCGTTCGTGACCTCGATGTAGCTCAGCCGGCTCGCCGCGCCGTCGGCCAGCCAGCTCTGCGCCGCGTACGGCCGCGAGCTGAAGTTCACCGGCACCAGCGTGTCGGCGCGGCCGTGCACGATGATCGTCGGCTTGCCGTTCAGGCGGCCGCGCTGCTGCACCTGCGCGATGCCCTCACGCACGCGCTCGGCGGCCGGGCCGCTGCCGACGACGAGGTCGCGCTGGCAGCGCGCGCCGTCGAAGTTGAGGTCGAAGCGCCCCGTCGAGGCCGAATACGACAGCGTCTCGAGCACCGGCCCGCCGAAGGCGGCCGGGTTGAGGTCGTTGATGATGCCGATGCCCGCGCCCGGCGGCACGCCGTTGCCGGTGCCGAAGATGCCCTGCAGCGCCGCCGGAGGCGCGATCGGCAGCCCGGTCGTGGCGTCGAAGTAGGCGAAGCTCAGCCCGCACAGCCGCTCGGCCACCGAGAAGCGGCCGTAGGTGTTGGCGTAGGTGTGGGTGATCGCCGGCGTCGCGAAGCGCCAGTGCGACACGTGCAGCGGGATCGTCTCGGCCTCCCAGCCGTAGGCGAGCAGCCGGTCGAGCGCCTCGTCGGCCTGCGCGGCGAGCGTGTCGGCGGCGAGCAGCCCGGCGTCGTGCAGCGACGCGCAGCGTGCCTGCGCCAGCGGCACGAAGGCCGGCGGGAACGGCTGCAGCGAACCCGCCGCGCGCGCCGACAGCGCGGCGCACGGCTGGTACAGGTGGGCGAACGTGAAGTAGTCGAGCAGCGGCCGGCTGCCCGCCGTGTACGGCGCACCGCTGCCGCGCTGGATCACGATCGAGCGCTCGGCGCGCGAGCGCGCCACCGTCTGCACCTGCGGCTCGCTGACCGCGACGCCGTCGATCAGGCCGTGGCGGTCGAGCTCGGCGGCGGCGAGCGCCGCGCCGGCGCCGTTGGACACGCTCGAGGCGATCACGATCGTGTTCTCCGGCCGCAGCAGCCGCGCCTTCTTGCCGCTCGGCAGCGCGGGCGCGAACTGCTCGTTGAGCACGTAGAACGCGAACTCGATCGCGCGCAGCGTGTCGCCGCCCCACTCGGCCTCGGGGTTGAGCTGCGAGTGCGCGTGCTTGACGGCCAGGCGGTTCGGCGTGCGCGCGTTGTACGCGGCGCGCTCGGCGTCGGTCAGCGCGGCGGTGAAGTTCGACGCGCTGCCCGCGGCCGCCGCGTCGGCGCGCACGCCGTCGATCAGGTTGACGGTGTGGCCCTGCAGGTCGTGCACGCCGTTGCCGGTGCCCTTGTCGGTGTAGGCGACGGCGCAGCCGCGCTTGAGGCCCCATTCGCCCGACGACCCGATCGCGCCGTAGACGCCGCGCGAGCCGCTCGACGTGCCGGTGACGATGCACGGCCGCCGCAGGTCGAAGCCCGCCGGCACCTGCACCATCATCGTCACGTTGCGCAGCCCGCCGCCGGCGTTCGCGTAGGCGAGGTACTCGGTGCCGGCGATCTTGCCGTCGCCCGCGGTCGGCACGCCGTCGAGGCCGACGTTCGGGCCGTACAGCGACAGGTAGCCGCCGGCCGGCGCGATGTCGAGGATCGCGCGGTAGTTGTTGAAGATCGCGAGCCGGCGCAGGTCCGCCGCCGACAGCGACGGCGCCGTGGCCGGGTTCGGCACACCGGCACCGGTGAGCAGCCCGAGGGCACCGAGCCCGGCCGTCAGCAGGTCGTCGCTGACGCCGTCGTAGGACTTGGCGCTGACAGGCCCGAGCCACGGCGGCGCGATGTTCGGCGCGCGGTCGAGGCCCTTCGCGGCGGCGGGCGGCGGCGCGGCGAACGCGCCGGCGCCGGACAGCGCGGCGACCGCGGCGACGAGCGCCGGGACGATGGTCGGGACGAGGGCGGGGATGGGTGCGCGACGCGCGCGCGATCGGGTCGAAGTCGGCATGGTGGCAGGGCTCCTGGGCCGCGGCGGGCGGTGCTGTGCGGGACGCGCGCCGCAGTGTCGCGGCCCCGCGCCAGCGGGCAAGCGGGGATTCCCGGTGCGCAGCGGACGCACCCCCGCGAGCGAGGGGGTCAGGGCAGGCGGTCGAGCGCGTGCAGGTACGCCGCAGCGTGCATCAGCTCGTCCCACGGCAGCGGCTCGGTGCGCGGCAGCAGCGCGAGCCGCCGGCGTTCGCTGTCGGCGTCGGGCGTCCAGTCGCCGCGCGCGGCGGCCGCCTCGAGGCCGTCGAGCAGCGCGTCGACCGCCTCGCCGCCATCGACCGACTGGTTGCACAGCAGCACGAGGTCGCAGCCGGCCGCCAGCGCCGCCACCGCCGCCTCGGCGTACGTGACTTCGCGCCCGTCGACGCGGCGTGCGCCGGCCATGCTCAGGTCGTCGCTGAACACCGCGCCGGTGAAGCCGAGCCGCCCGCGCAGGATCTCGCGCAGCCAGCGCGCCGAGAAGCCTGCCGGCCGCACGTCGACCTTCGGGTAGACGACGTGCGCCGGCATCACGCCGGCCAGGCTCGTCGACAGCCACGCGTACGGCTGCGCGTCGTCGGCGAGGATCGCCTTCAAGGTGCGGCGGTCGACCGGCACGTCGACGTGGCTGTCGGCGGCGACGAAGCCGTGGCCGGGGAAGTGCTTGCCGCAGTGGGCCATGCCGGCGAGCAGCAGCCCGTGCATCAGGCTCTTGGCGAGCAGCGCGACGACGCGCGGGTCGCGGTGGAACGCGCGGTCGCCGATCACGCCGCTCGGGCCGTGGTCGAGGTCGAGCACCGGCGTGAAGCTGAGGTCGACGCCGCAGGCGCGCAGCTCGCTCGCGAGCACGAAGCCGCACGCCGTCGCGGCGTCGGTGGCGGCCATCGCGTCGCGCATCCACAGCTCGCCGAGGCGCCGCATCGGCGGCAGCTGGGTGAAGCCGTCGCTGCGGAAGCGCTGCACGCGGCCGCCCTCGTGGTCGACGCAGATCAGCAGGTCGGGGCGGATCGCCTTGACCTCGGCCGTCAGCGCGACGAGCCGCCGGCGGTCGACCCAGTTGCGCGCGAACAGGATCAGTCCGCCGACGAGCGGGTGCTGCAGGCGGCGGCGGTCGGCGGCGTCGAGCGCGGTGCCGGCGACGTCGAGCACGACGGGGGCGTGAGCGGTCAAGGCGTGTCCTCGCGCAGGGTTTCGACGACGACGACGCTGGTCGCGGTGCCGGTCTCGTCGCTCAGGCTGACGTGGGCGACGAGCCGGCGCTCGGCGAACCATGCCGCCAGTTCGCCATGCAGCCGGATGTACGGCTGGCCGCTCGCGTGGTTGAGGATCTCGCAGGCGCGCCACGTCATCGGCATGTGCATGCCCAGGCCGATCGCCTTCGAGAACGACTCCTTGGCCGAGAAGCGCGTCGCCAGGTAGGCGATGCCGCGCGAGGCGGCGCGCGCGCGGCGGGCGTGGAACACGCGAAGCTCGCTGGGCCCGAGCACCCGCTCGGCGAAGCGGTCGCCGCGCCGCTCGAGCGTGGCGGCGATGCGGCCGATGTCGCAGACGTCAGTGCCGACGGCGAAGATCATCCGTGCGGCGCGTACGCGCGCTGGATGCAGCGCTGGTAGTCGCGCACCGTCTCGGCGTAGCCGAGTTCGAGCGCGTCGGCGATCAGCGCGTGGCCGATCGAGACCTCGAGCACGCCGGGCACCGCGCGCAGGAACGCCGTCAGGTTGTCGCGGTTGAGGTCGTGGCCGGCGTTGACGCCGAGCCCGGCGGCGAGCGCCGCCTCGGCCGCGTCGACGTAGCGCGCGAGCACGGCGTCGTGCTCGGGCGTGCCGTACGCGCGGGCGTAGGCCTCGGTGTAGAGCTCGATGCGGTCGGCACCGGCCTCGCGCGCGTGGCGCATCGCCTGCGGCAGCGGGTCCATGAACAGGCTCACGCGCACGCCGAGCGCGTGGCACTCGGCGATCAGCGGGCGCAGCGTGGCGACGTCGGCCGGCAGGTTCCAGCCGTGGTCGGACGTGAACTGGCCTTCGGCGTCGGGCACGAACGTGGCCTGGTGGGGCTTCACAGCGCGCACGAGGTCCATCAGGTTGTGCAGCGGGTTGCCTTCGATGTTGTACTCGGCGTGCGGCCAGTGCTTCAGCAGCGCGGCCAGGTCGTGCACGTCGTGGGTGCGGATGTGGCGGCCGTCGGGCCGCGGGTGCACCGTGACGCCCTGCGCGCCCGCTTCGAGCACGATCGTGGCCGCGCGGGTGACGCTGGGGATGCCGAGGTGGCGCGTGTTGCGCAGCAGCGCGACCTTGTTCAGGTTGACCGACAGCGCGGTGCGGCTGCCGTGGCCGGCAGACGATTCGGGGGCGACGAGCGGATTCATCGGCGGGCCTCGGCGAGCAGGCGCTGCAGGTCGCGCAGCACTTCGCGCGTGCGCAGCACCGGCGTGCCGAGATGATAGTGAAGCGCCTCGCGCAGCGGCGCGCGCAGCCGGGCGCCGGCGTCGCGGCAGGCCGCCTGCAGCGCGCCGAGCGCGTCGACGTCGAGCGCGCGCTGCAGCGCGAGCAGCGTCGCGCCGTCGATCGCCGCCTCGCCGGGCGCGGCGCCGACGACGCCCGCCTGCGGCCGCAGCGCGTACGGCGCGTGCGGCTGCACCGGCTGCTGCGTCGTCGTCACCGTCGCCAGGTCGGGCAGCAGGCCGATCTCGCGCAGCAGCACGAGCTCGAAGGCGCGCAGCGCCGCCTGCGCGGCGGCGTCGTCGGCGCCGGCGAGCGAGGCGAGCGTGGCCGCGTAGGCGTCGAACAGGCGCGGGTGCGGGTCCTGGCGCGCGAGCAGCTTGAGCAGCAGCTCGTTGAGGTAGAAGCCCGACAGCAGCGCGTCGCCGCCCGGCAGCGGCGCCTCGCCGCCCCACTCGGCGCTGCGCAGCGGATGCACTTCGGCCGCCTCGCCGGCGACCGGGCCGAGCGTGACCGCCAGCCGCTGGAACGGCAGCAGCACCGGGCGCAGCTGCGACGTCGGCCGCTTGGCGCCGCGCGCGACGACGACGACGCGGCCGAGCTCGCGCGTGAACAGGTCGACGATCAGGCTCGACTCGCTCCAGTCCCAGCGGTGCAGCACCCAGGCCGCCAGCGGTGCCGCCGGCGCGCGGCGCGATCGCGTCATGCCGCGCTCACTCGTAGCCGTAGCTGCGCAGGTGTTCCTCGCTGTCGGCCCAGCCCGAGCGCACCTTGACCCACAGCTCGAGGAAGACCTTGGCGCCGAGCAGCCGCTCGAGCTCGAGCCGCGCCTCGCTGCCGATGCGCTTGATGCGCTCGCCGTGCTCGCCGATCACGATCGCCTTGTGCGCTTCGCGCTCGACGACGATCGTCGCCGCGATGCGGCGCAGGGGGCCGCGCGGGTGCGCGTGGGGCCCCGAAGCGGCCGCACCGGCGTCGGGCTCGTCGACCTCCTCGAACCTGTCGACGACGACGGTCGAGGTGTAGGGCAGCTCGTCGCCGGTGAGCCGGAACAGCTTCTCGCGCACGATCTCGCCGGCGAGGAACCGCTCGCTGCGGTCGGTCAGCGCGTCGGCGTCGTACAGCCACGGCTGCTCGGGCAGGTACGGCCGCACGATCTCGAGCAGCCGCTGCACGTCGGCCGGCTTCTTGGCCGACAGCGGAACGTACTCGGCGAAGTCGCGCCGCTCGGCCATGCTCTTGAGCCAGGGCAGCATCTCCTCGCGGCGGTGCACGGCGTCGAGCTTGTTGGCCACCAGCAGCACCGGCTTGTCGGGCGGCAGCAGCGCGAGCACCTTGGCGTCGTCGAGCCCGAAGCGGCCGGCCTCGACGACGAACAGCACGACGTCGACGTCGGCTAGCGACGCGACGACGGTGCGGTTGAGCGTGCGGTTCAGCGCCGCGCGGCCGCGCCCGAGCTCGCGCGTCTGGAAGCCCGGCGTGTCGACGAACACGAACTGCGCGTCGCCGACCGTGCGCACGCCGACGATGCGGTGGCGCGTCGTCTGCGCCTTGCGCGACGTGATGCTGATCTTCTGGCCGACGAGCGCGTTGAGCAGCGTCGACTTGCCGACGTTGGGCCGGCCCACGATCGCCACCAGCCCGCAGTGCGGGCGCGCGACGCCGGCCGGCGGCTCGACCGCGGTCATCGGCGCAGGCTTTGCCGCACCGCGGCACGGGGCCACTGCAGCGACCGCGAGGGCGTGCGGGGGTTCAACTTCGCAGCGGCCCGCCCGGCCGGTCGCTCGCCTTCAGCGTGGCGAGCAGGCGGCGCGCGGCTTCCTGCTCGGCCGCGCGGCGCGAACGCCCTTCGCCCCGCTCGACGACGCCGAGCGCGGCGACCGCGCACTCGACGTGGAACGTCTGCGCGTGCGCCTGGCCGCGGGTGGCGACGATCGTGTACGACGGCACCGGCAGCTTGCGCG
This sequence comes from uncultured Burkholderiaceae bacterium, assembly GCA_938022295.1. GTDB lineage: Bacteria > Pseudomonadota > Gammaproteobacteria > Burkholderiales > Burkholderiaceae_C > Calidifontimicrobium. The sequence continues at coordinate 6,202 of CALIDR010000001.1, read as the reverse complement.
CCTGCAGCCACTCCTGCAGCTCGGTCTTGGCGTCCTTGCTCCAGCTGTCGGCCTCGGTCGTCGCGATCACGTCGCCGAACAGGCGCCGCACCAGCGCCTGCGCCGGCTCGAAGCCGCCGTCGACGAACACCGCGCCGATCACCGCCTCGAGCGCGTCGGCGAGGATCGACGGCCGCATCGCGCCGCCGCCGCGCGCCTCGCCTTCGGACAGGCGCAGCACCTCGGGCAGGCCGAGCGCGAGCGCGACGCGGTGCAGGCTGTCCTCGCGCACCAGGTGCGCGCGCACGCGGGTGAGGTCGCCCTCGGCGGAATCGGCGAAGCGCTCGAACAGCATCGCCGAGACGGCGGCGCTGAGCACGGCGTCGCCGAGGAACTCGAGCCGCTCGTTGTGGTCGGCGCCGAAGCTGCGGTGCGTCAGCGCGCGCTGCAGCAGCCGCTGCTGCGCGAACCGGTAGCCGAGCCGCTGCTGCAGCGCGTCGAGGCGGGCATCGGCGCGCGGGTCCATCGCCGTCAGCGCGAGCGGCCCTGGTACTTGATCAGCAGGTACACCGGGGCGATCAGCTCGATCTCCTTGTCGTAGGCGAAGCGGATCACGACCTTGTCGTTCTCCTTCGTGATGTCGAGGTCCTTGCCGCTGATCGACGTGATCGAGTACTCGATCTCCTTCTGCCGCTCGAACGCGGCGCGGATCTCGGCCACCGTGGTGCCGCCCTCGGTCGCGATCTTGTTGACCGCGCGCTGGATCGTCAGGTACTCGTTGACGGTGGGGAAGACCTTGAGCGCGATCAGCGCGACGAAGCCGACGACGACGGCCCAGGCCAGCAGACCCATCAGCGTGACACCCCGCTGCGTCGACCGCCGTCGTTGCTGCATGCTGCGTGCTCCTGCGCTCAGTGGAAACGCCCGATGCGGCCGAGGTTACCGAAATTCATCCACACGAAGAAGGCCTTGCCGACGATGTTCTCGTCCGGCACGAAGCCCCAGTAGCGCGAATCCTGAGAATTGTCACGGTTGTCGCCGAGCATGAAGTAGTGACCCGGCGGCACCTTGCACACGACGCCCTCGGCGCTGTAGGTGCAGGCGTCGCGGTGCGGGAACGCGTGCACGCCGGGGATGAACCCGGGGCGGTCGCGGTCGACGAGGATGCGGTGCTCGACCTCGCCGAGCCGCTCCGAGAACTGCTGCAGGTAGCGCAGCGTCTCGTCGTCGTAGTAGTCGGGCAGCGGCGTCGTCGGCACCTCCTGGCCGTTGATCACGAGCCGCTTGTTCAGGTAGGCCACCTCGTCGCCGGGCAGGCCGGCCACGCGCTTGATGTAGTCCACGCGCGGGTCGACCGGGTAGCGGAACACGATCACGTCGCCGCGCGCCACCGGATGGTTCTCGATCAGCTTGCGATTGACGACCGGCAGGCGGATCCCGTAGTGGTACTTGTTGACCAGGATCAGGTCGCCGATCAGCAGCGTCGGGATCATCGAGCCGGACGGGATCTTGAACGGCTCGAACAGGAACGAGCGCAACAGGAACACGGCGACGATGACGGGGAACAGGCCCGCCGTCCAGTCGAGCCACCAGGGCTGCGCGAGCACGCGGCGCTTGGCCTCGGCGACGTCGCCGTCGACCTTGTCGATCCCGAGCCGCTGCAGTTCGGCGCGGCGGTCGCGGTCGAGTTGCTCGAGCCGCGCCGCGGCGGCCACGCGGGCCGGGCGGAAGTAGACCTTCTCGGCGATCCAGTAGGCGAACGTGACGGCCGACAGCACGAACAGGAGCAACGCGAAGTTGCCCATCCAGTACCCCATGAACCAGCCGCCCAGGTAGACGATCAGCGCGCCGTACAGAACCGCCGTCAGGGAACTCATCAATCTTCGACCTGGAGGATGGCGAGGAACGCCTCTTGCGGCACCTCGACGGTGCCGATCTGCTTCATGCGCTTCTTGCCCGCCTTCTGCTTCTCGAGCAGCTTGCGCTTGCGCGTGATGTCGCCGCCGTAGCATTTTGCCAGCACGTTCTTGCGCAGCGCCTTGATGTTCTCGCGCGCGATGATGTTGGAGCCGATGGCGGCCTGGATCGCGACGTCGTACATCTGGCGCGGGATCTGCTCGCGCATCTTGGCCGCCACCGCGCGGCCGCGGAACTGCGCCTGGCTGCGGTGCACGATGATCGACAGCGCGTCGACGCGGTCGCCGTTGATCAGCAGGTCGACCTTGACGACGTCGGCGGCGCGGTACTCCTTGAACTCGTAGTCCATGCTCGCGTAGCCGCGCGAGACCGACTTCAGCTTGTCGAAGAAGTCGAGCACGATCTCGGCCAGCGGCATGTCGTACGTCAGGTGCACCTGGCGGCCGTGGTAGGCCATGTTCAGCTGCACGCCGCGCTTGTGGTTGGCCAGCGTCATCACCGGCCCGACGCAGTCCTGCGGCATGTACAGCTGCACGGTGACGATCGGCTCGCGGATCTCGCGGATGCGCCCCGGGTCGGGCATCTTGCTCGGGTTCTCGACCGCGAGCACGGTGCCGTCGTTGAGCTCGACCTCGTAGACGACGCTGGGCGCCGTCGTGATCAGGTCCTGGTCGAACTCGCGCTCGAGCCGCTCCTGCACGATCTCCATGTGCAGCAGGCCGAGGAAGCCGCAGCGGAAGCCGAAGCCCAGCGCCTGGCTCACCTCGGGCTCGTAGCGCAGCGAGCTGTCGTTGAGCTTGAGCTTCTCGAGCGCGTCGCGCAGCGCGTCGTACTCGCTCGCCTCGGTCGGGTACAGGCCGGCGAAGACCTGCGGCTGGATCTCCTTGAAGCCGGGCAGCGGCTCGCTCGCCGGGCCGGCGTTGTTGGGCAGCTTCTTCTCGAGCGTGACGGTGTCGCCGACCTTGGCGGCGGCGAGCTCCTTGATGCCGGCGATCAGGAAGCCGACCTCGCCGGCGCGCAGCGCGTCGCGGCTTTCGGACTTGGGCGTGAACACGCCGAGCTGCTCGAGCGGGTAGACGGCGTTGGTCGCCATCAGGCGGATGCGGTCGCCCTTCTTCAGTTCGCCGTCGACGACGCGCACCAGCATCACGACGCCGACGTAGTTGTCGAACCAGGCGTCGACGATCATCGCCCGCGGCGGGCCTTCGGGGTTGCCGCGCGGCGCGGGCATGCGGTGGATGACCGCCTCGAGGATGTCGTCGATGCCCTCGCCGGTCTTGGCCGAGCACGGGATCGCGTCGCTGGCGTCGATGCCGATCACGTCCTCGATCTCCTGCTTGGCGCGCTCGGGGTCGGCCTGCGGCAGGTCCATCTTGTTGAGCACCGGCACGACCTCGACGCCGAGGTCGAGCGCGGTGTAGCAGTTGGCCACCGTCTGCGCCTCGACGCCCTGCGACGCGTCGACGACCAGCAGCGCGCCCTCGCAGGCCGACAGCGACCGGCTGACCTCGTAGCTGAAGTCGACGTGGCCCGGGGTGTCGATCAGGTTGAGCAGGTACGTCTGGCCGTCGCGCGCGGTGTAGTGCAGCGCCGCGGTCTGCGCCTTGATCGTGATGCCGCGCTCGCGCTCGATGTCCATCGAGTCGAGCACCTGCGCCTCCATCTCGCGCTCCGACAGGCCGCCGCAGCGCTGGATCAGGCGGTCGGCGAGCGTGCTCTTGCCGTGGTCGATGTGGGCAATGATCGAGAAGTTGCGGATGTGCTTCACGGTGATCGCTACGGGCGCCGGACTTCAAGGCGGCGACGCCGCGGTGCGCGTGCACGACAGGCCGTCATCAGGCCCGAGTGCCCGCGGCCCGGACAAAAAAATAAGGCGCGCCGAAACGGTGACGCGCCTTCCAACAAAACGTATGGCAACTGCTTGTTGGGCTTCCATTGTAGCCAGAAGGCCCCCCGCCGGAAGCCGCGCCAGTGCTCGTTTTCCGGCCGTTGCAGGTCGCCAACAGGCGAATCCATCCACATCTTGTCCACAGCCTGGTACGAGCGTTGTGGTGTGAGTGCCCGCACCTGTTGCGGGCACCGATGCAGCGCCTGAAATCGGCTTGCGAGGCCCCACATTGTAGCCGTGGCCGTTGCCAATCGGCCCGCGACACCCAAGTCAGCGAGCGGACACTAGCGTCCGCAAGGATCCGGCGGACGTCGTCCGGCAGGCCCTCGAACGGCACCCCCTTCTTGCCAGGTGAAAAGACCCCCCAAGGCACTCGGGTTGCAGGCGGTGCCGGCGTGCCGCCGCGGACGTGCCAGCGGCGCGGCCAGGGCCATCGGTGGCGGCGCGGCCGCAACGCGGCGGCGATTCGCTACAGTTCGCGGCATTGCATCGGCTCTCCCATCCGCCCATGAACGACGTCCAGCAACGCATCGACCAGCTCGTCAAGACGCACCGCGTCGTGCTCTTCATGAAGGGCACCGCCCAGTTCCCGATGTGCGGCTTCTCGGGCCGCGCGGTGCAGATCCTCAAGGCCTGCGGCGTCGACGAACTGACGACGGTGAACGTGCTCGAGGACGAGGCGGTGCGCCAGGGCATCAAGGAATACGCCAACTGGCCGACGATCCCGCAGCTCTACGTCGACGGCCAGTTCGTCGGCGGCTCGGACATCATGATGGAGATGTACCAGAGCGGCGAACTGCAGCAGATGCTCGGCAAGGCCGCCTGAGGCGGCCCCGCGTCTTCGGAGGAAGGACGCGCCGGCGCGCTCAGGCGAGCGCGCCGTGCATCCACTGCCGGCGGGCAGCGAAGACGGCGTTCGGATACTCGGCGCGGCCGCGGCTGCCGTTGTAGCGGCCGAGGGCGAGGAACAGGTCGCCGCGCTCGCGGTCGAGGTAGTGGCGCAGGATCACGCAGCCGAAGCGCAGGTTGGTCTGCAGATGGAACAGGCGCCCCACGTCGCCGTCGCCGATCAGCCGCGCCCAGAACGGCATCACCTGCATGTAGCCGCGCGCCCCGACGGGGCTGATCGCGTACTTGCGGAACCCGCTCTCGACCTGGATCAGGCCGAGCACGAGCGCCGTCTCGAGGCCGGCGCGGCGGCTCTCGTACCAGACGGTGTCGAGGAAGTCGACGCGCGCGTTCAGGTCGGGCTTGCGGCGCGCGAGCCGCGCGCTGGTGTCGCCGAGCCAGCGCAGGTAGGCGAGACGCCGCTCGATGTCGTCGAACTCGACGCGCGGCGGCGCCGCTTCGGCGACGGCCGCCGACAGCGCCGAGCGCACCGAGTCGGCGAGCGGCTCTTCGAGCTGGCCGCCGCCGCGGATGCGGTCCGGCGCGTTGGCGTGCGCCGCGACCCACGGCGCGCCGAGGGCGGCCGTCAGCAACTCCCGGCGCCGCAGGCCGGCGACCGGTCGCGGAGTCGCCACCTGGCTCATGCGCGGATGCGGCCGCGCACGAACGCGGCCGCTTCGGCCAGCGGCACCCTGGTCGGCTGCGCCTCGCGCCGGCCCTGCACCTCGACCTGGCCGTCCTTCAGCCCGCGGTCGGAGACGACGATGCGGTGCGGCACGCCGATCAGCTCCCAGTCGGCGAACATCGCGCCGGGGCGCTCGCCGCGGTCGTCGAGCATCACGTCGACGCCGGCGGCGCCGAGCTCGTCGTGCAGCCGCTCGGCGGCGGCCTTCACGCCGGCGTTGCGGTCGAAGCCGATCGGGCAGATCACCACCGTGAACGGCGCGATCGCGTCGGGCCAGACGATGCCGCGCTCGTCGTGGCCCTGCTCGATCGCGGCGCCGAGGATGCGCGTGACGCCGATGCCGTAGCAGCCCATCTCCATCAGCTGCGGCTTGCCGGCCTCGTCGAGGTAGGTCGCGCCCATCGCGGCGCTGTACTTGGTGCCGAGGTAGAACACGTGGCCGACCTCGATGCCGCGCTGGATCGCGAGCGTGCCCTTGCCGTCGGGCGACGGATCACCCTCGACGACGTTGCGGATGTCGGCGACGAGGTCGGGCTCGGGCAGGTCGCGGCCCCAGTTGGCGCCGGTGAAGTGGAAGTCGGCCTCGTTGGCGCCGCAGACGAAGTCGCTCATCAGCGCCACCGTGCGGTCGGCGACGACCTTGACCGGCCGTACGGTGCCGATCGGCCCGAGGCAGCCCGGCTCGGTGCCGAAGTGGTCCTCGATCTCGGGCACGGTGGCGAAGCGGAAGCCCCCCTTCAGCCCCTCGACCTTGCCGGCCTTGACCTCGTTGAGCTGGTGGTCACCGCGCACGAGCAGCAGCCAGATCGTCGTCGCGACGACGTCGCCGCGCTCGTTCTTGCGGT